>JADFLA010000035.1 GCA_022564635.1 Nanobdellota archaeon
TCATTGACCTTTATGTACCATCAAGAGCTCAGGCACAAGAACTTGATGGTAAAGAACAAACTTTGAACCATGACAATTATGAGTATGATGAAAAAACAAATGAGTTAATCTGCGAAGGTAAGAGATACAGATATAGGGGAATGTACATAAGAAAGAGTGGCAGGAAAATCCATTCTTTCTACAATAAAGAGTTAAAGAAGAAAAAGGATGTTCCTTTCTATTTCAAAGAAAGGCTTAGGATGAGAAATAAGATGGCAACTGAAAAAGGGAAGAAAGTTTACAGCCTTAGAAAGATAACTGTAGAGCCAGTGTACGGAAATATAAAACAGAATTTAGGATTTAGGGAATTTCTTCTACGTGGGCTTGAAAAAGTCAAAATTGAGATGAATCTTGCATGTATTGCTCATAATCTCCAAAAAATTTGGAGATTATCACAGGCTGACGCCTGCTGAACTTATTTTATCACATAGATCTAATCAGAAAAAATAATTGCGGGACAGCCTCGTCTGTTATGCATACATAAAGAAGAACCTCTGTAACTACAATGGGTTTCATAATTTTATTTTATTTTTACAATAAATTAGCTACACGCAGTCGTTTTTGTATTTAGGTTCTGTTATATCAAATTCTTCGCACCCGTGAGGTGCTTTAGTATTCCAGTCAAAAGGTGGATTTCTATTATTTAGTATGCTGCTGCAGTAACTGATTTTCTTGGCTGTGTAAGATGCTTTTGATACTCCTATGTTAGTAGTGTCAGCCCATTGGAACAAAAGGGCGACTACGAATAAAACTATTATGGAGATGACGCCTATTAAGAAAATAGTTTGGACTGCTACTGCTTTGGACACATTATTAATTTATTTTTAGATAACATTAAAGTTAATCTATAGTAAAAGACCTAATCAATTGAGAGGATATAAGAACATATTGGGAAGAACAGCTTTTTACTCACAATCTGCTCAATTATTAATCATCAGGTATACACTTTATTATTTCTGTAGGTCTACTCCCGAAAAAGTCTGTATTACGGCAACTCGATTGTACAATAGCATAACTCAAACCATTATAGATATCTCCAGGACAGGAAGAGAAAAATGTATTATCTATAGTTACGTCAGGAATCTCTATTGTTTTTTCTTGTCCCCTAATAAGTTTGAATATTGGTGATCGTGTATAGCTTGCACCTGACGTGCTGCCACTAAGCTCTTGTCTTGAATATATATAATAATTACCCTCGCTATCAATATTCCAAGCTGTGAGGGTGGGTGATTCTAACGTTCTGTCGAAAGCCCTTTGTACTGCTACCACATAATAATCCCAGCTACCACTATTCACAACTTTGACATAGGATCTTTTTGTATCTTTATTAAAAGTAACTCCTTTAATTAGTACTCCTGTATTGGTGCAAGTACCTACATTGTAATATGCACCCGGTATTTTACTTTTAGGATCTGCTATACTACCAGTACATGATGATAGACCTGCATTATCAAAGGCACATGCAGTAATTACACACACACTATCACCATTGAAGTTGCAAATGCCATTCTCGTCTGTTGTTACTTCAAATTCAAATATAAATTCACCACCAGAACAATCAAAGGTTTCAGTTTTAGGTTCACCAAAAGGCCTATCTAAATAATTTCTAACTGTATATGAACAGGATTTTAAACCAGAACCATTATCTGATGCCGTTACTTTAAATGTTGTTGTACCGTCTAATGGCAACCTAAAATTATTGTCTGGAGTTAACGTTATCGTAGGTGGTGTATCATCTTTAATAGTACCACCTGCAACATCTGACATACAACTAGTAAGCCCGCATCCAAGCTTGCACGCATTCTCATTTTCAACCTTAACCCACATACCCAGTCCTACATGACTTAGATCAAACTCTACTACATCAACAGCACTGTCAAATGGTGGTTTTGTAAATTTTCCAGTAGTAGGCTTCACAAGCAGCCATTTCCCATTTTGAAATAGCCATCCTGCATTCAGTCTGCACTCTTCTGCATTCGCAATCGCTCTATTTAGATTTACTGCATCAGCTAAAGACTTCCCATCCATACCAGGCCTCACTGAAATGAGATTCCAACCCTTATTAAGTTGCATTGTATCGCTGTATATTTCTTGAGCCAGAACATAAGTAACAAATAAGCCTATAATCAACATTAACATTACCCCAGTAAGAACAAGGTTTTTTGTTGAAAATTTTTTTAATTTCATTATTCTAGCCTCATACATTTATTCATTTTATTTCTTTTATTTAAAACTTTTCCAAAAAAAAGTTAACCCGCAGTAATATTTACTTCTAGAAAGTTTATAGAAAATCCAAAGTAGCAGAAGCTACAATGGATTTTCTAGCATGAAAACTGCAAAGAAGACAATAGTAGAATTCCTAAATAAAGCTTTCTTACCATTTAGGAAGAATAGCATAAATGCAACTAATATTTATGCTGCTAAACTTATAGGAAGTTCTTCACATAACTTCTATGTAGAAAACATATCAAATAAAGCTGATAGGTTACATGACAGAATAAAAGAGTCTTATGAGGAATGCTTTTCAGAATCATACATGTGTATTATAGGGAATCTTAGACGCTCCTTAAGGCTAGGTCTATGCACAACAGCTATAGACATAACACATGAAAATTTCTTTGGAGCTATAAGGGGATTTGATATATTCCCTCTAGAAAAAGATGGTAAAACAGGAGAATTTAGGTTTGCCGTTATAAGCTTAGTTAATAAAGCCGAAACAGAGAAATTTCCAGTCTATGCTATCCCCTTTAGGCTAGGGCAAAATTCAGCTAGAACTGTAGAGCAACTTCTAAACATAGCTTCTAGACTCCTAATAAGGGTAAAATTGGTACTCCTAGACAGGGGGTTTTACTCTGCTGAAGTTATAGACGTATTAAATACAAGAGTAAAGTATCTAATCCTAGTTCCGCAGTGGGATATCTACAAAAGTATGCTTGAACAGTTAAAAGCAGAAGATAAGATTATTGAATATGTAGAACATGAACTAATATTAAGTAAAGATTTTTCTAAGTTTAAGGTTAAGACAAAGATTATCCTTATTAATACCAATGAAGAGTTCGATTGGGTATTTGCTACTAACTTGCCTAATGATAAAGCTCTTTACTATATTATCACCTATAAACAAAGATGGCAGATAGAAACTAACTTTAGAGTGCAAGATGAGGCTAGGATTAGAAGCAGGAGCAGGTTTATGCAAGTCAGGTATTTCTATTTCTTGGTCTCTTTACTCTTACACGCTATATGGATTGTTAAGATTAGACAACAAGGCCTATCTTTTTCTGTTTTCCTACATTACCTTGATAGAATGTTGTTTTGTGAAGAACTGGGTATAGAATATGTTTACGTTGGCGAAGGTTAAATAAAATTTTTCAACAACATGGCTGGTGAGACGAGCAATGTTCCTATACGCAAGTATAGGGTTATTGCTTGTCGAACGAGGACTTTTCGTTAGAAAAGTCCGACAGCCTATGTTGTTGTTGAAAAATTTATATGTAAAACCAAGGTAAAATATAAGAAATTATTTTTACCTACGGAGATACTGAAAAAAGAGTCATATTACAAAAACTTTTGTAAATCTTTTTCCAATATATTAGGTCTTATACTTTATTATGGATCTTTTAATTGTCTATAAACTATTATAATGACATTAACAGAAATTCCTTGTGCATTCCTCTTTTTGAGCATGATTATTATTAATAAATTGCCAATATATAAATTTTTGTGAAAAATGTTTTAAAATTAATTCAATACTAAATAAACAAAAAATCTTTCATAAAGTTTAAATACTTCAAAAAAAGATAATATATAATGAAAAAAAAGAGGCGATTAATATATTTTAAAAATTTAATTAATACATTTATATTTCTACTTGTTCTTATGACGTTGATCAGTGGTTGTTCCACTCCTAAAGCTAATATTGCTGAGGTAGAGCCCCAGCTAGAGGTTCCTAGTGATGATGTAGAGCTTCCGCCTCAAGTTCCAAGTGGTGATATAAAAACTCCTCCTGAAATTCCAAGCGATGATTTAACTGCAGATACTCCACCTTCTATCCCAAGCACTCAATAGAATTCTAACAAAGAATTTACTTGATGTTTAACCAAAATTTATCATTATAAAGAATTTTAACACATTTACATCTCTAAAAACTTTAGATCAATATACATATAAAACAAACGCAGCCTGCTTAATACCATCAGCAGAATCCTCATAAAAAATATGATCCGCTTGAATAATGTTACCATCTCTAAAAGTATGTCTACGTCCTAGGGTTAAATCTGGTGTACTCTCACCATTCACAATAAACTTAACACTATCTTTATCAACAAAAACAACCGTAACATCATATTCTATACCCCCACTAGTAACCGTTTCATTACTTCCCTCAAATAAAGTACGACTAAAAGTGTCAACAAGGCCACTTTCCAGACAACTACTTTCTCCACACGCAAATTTACAACTATTTTCAACTTTAACCCACAACCCAAAACCATTATGACTTAGTTCAAACGCCGTTACATCAACAATACTGTCAAATGGTGGTCTCAAATATTTTCCAGTAGTAGGCTCCACAAGCAACCACCTTCCATCTTTGAATAACCATGCTGCGTCGATTTCACAATTTAAGGGATCTTTATTACTATCTTTAATATCTTTTAAAGATTTACGAAGCATAGTTGTTGTAACTGAGATGAGATTCCAACCTTCAACAAGCTGCATATCTTCTTTATAAATACCTTTCACAAAAGTAGTATCTGAATTACATTCAGCATATCCGCAACCAAGCGTACAACCATTCTCATTATCAACATTAACCCACATTCCCAGTCCTACATGACTCAGATCAAACTCTACTACATCAACAGCACTGTCAAATGGTGGTTTTGTATATTTTCCAGTCGTAGGCTTCACAAGCAGCCATTTCCCATTTTGAAATAGCCATCCTGCACTTAGATCGCATGTTTCTATATTAGCATTCGGTTCTATAAATTTAAGCGATTCTTTATATTCTTCTGAAAGCCCATTTATATTTACTGTGTCATCTAGAGACTTCCCCACCATTTGTAAATCAACTGAAATTAGGTTCCAACCTTTAGGAAGATGCGTAACATCAATATTAAATTTTTGAGCCACAACATATGTGACAAACAAACTTAGAAGCAACAATGATAAAAGACTAATCATTACTATTGATTTAGCTGAAAATTTTTTATATTTCACTATTCTTGCCTCATATTGATATTAGTCTTAATCTTTTTATTTGAAACTTTCTAAATTTTATATATACAATTGTAATCGGGTAGTGGAAATAATGCCATATGACAAAAAATTATTTATTAAAGGTTTTGTTGTATTTTTTCAATATTATTGTCTATATGCAATAGTTATTAGGTACAACAGCAACCCTTATCATAACCACTAAATTTTCCTGGTATGAAATTGCCTTCACAATCACCTACTCCAGCGTCACTTGGTGTAGCCTTTCCAATCGCTTCGCAACTGCTTTTGCATGATTGAGCCTCATCTATCCCAGTAACAAAACTGCCCAATCTTCCAGTAAATATAGCAATTAAAACAACTAGAACTATTAAAGCTATTGCAACTATAATAATGACATTGATAGAAAGTCCTTGTGATTTATTATTCATTAAAAAACCTCTTTGTATGGATATTATTTACCTGAATTAAGTTGTATATAAATATTTTGATTTTATAAAAACATCTTATACATCTTATTATAATTTAGTGTATTGATTGGTCTCAAACCAAGAAATAAATTTTTAAATGTCTATCCTACCCCAGATACACATGAATTTACCCCACATCCAAGTCTACAGCCTTTGGGATTTTTAACATTCAACCACATTCCAAGATATACCTGCTCCACCCCAAACTTTACTACATCAACAGCTTGATCAAATGGGGATTTCATATATTTTCCACTAGATGGTTTCACTAACTTCCAATCATTTGGGAACCAAATCCAAACTGGTTGTTCTATTTCGCATCTGTTGGATTCGGGTATAGATTCCGCATTGCTCATTTGCAATATGCTCCATCCAACCATTCCGGGTGTTACTGAAATAAGATTCCAACCATTAACTAGGTCTATCGAACTACTAAAAAATTTTGGTTCTGTTATTCCTATTGATAATTTTGTAGATACCACAATTGTCTTTGTTAATTCATCATTATCCTTGTTCAAGTCCCTAGAGTTGGATGCACTAATTTTAACAATATAGGATTGAGATTTAGGATATGTATATCGTAAAGTTTGTGTAATTGTTAGTCCAGCTGCTATAAGTGTTGTTTTACTAGATGTAAAAGCGCCTGTACCATCTCCGTAATCTGTACCAAGTACGAATTCAGCTGCATCATCATTCCCAACATTTTTCACAGTATAAGTAAAAGTTACTAATTCGCCAGTTTTCGGTCTTGTAGGACTTATTGTTATGCTTTCCACAATCAAATCTGGAGCTCTTAATTCGAGAGTAAACCGAACTTGTTCCTGACCAAACGCAGACACAATTATTATTGAACCATCTTTTAATGTAAAGCTATCGCCTTTTATCATTAAACCCATAAGTTCATTATTTACATTAAACGTTACTTTTAAACTTGATCCACTTCCTTTGATAATTGGGGTCACATCAAAGTTTTTTCCCTTTATTGAAAATTCACCTTTTTCTCCATTAAGTAATGTACTTTTGATAGTATTTTCACCAAAAAGCTCTACATTAGTAAATGAACTAGTTAGAGTAAACTGCACTTGATTTCCCCCAATTGTATTGACAATTAATACAGAACCGTCTTTTAATGTAAACAAACCGCCAAATCCAATTAGATTTGTTTCTTCATCATTCACAGTAAACTTTGCTTTTATTCCTTCGATATTTGCAGTGATTATAAATTCCTTCTTTTTTGCCCCATCCACTTCCAAGGTGATTGTTCTCGTTTCAAGGTGATTGAAGATGAATCTATCACTTTTTGAAATCGGATTTAATGCAGTAGCAGCTCCAGTAATAGGGTTATGTGTAACTGCAACAGTATTATCGACATTAGTAACAACCACAACTCCAACAGCAACAAGCAAAGAAAATACTAAAAAATAAACCTTTAGATGGTTTTTGTTAACCATTTTTATAATTATGCTTACGGTTATTTAAATAGTTTACTTACAATAAGGCAATCCAGGAGCTTCTCCTCTCTCCACCTGTTCCGCAGTTAATTCATCTCCACACGTTAAACTACCTTCACACCTCTTACCTGTCTTACAACAAGGCAAGCCTGAAACACCACATACTTTAATTTGACCCTCTCCTCCAGCAACGGTGCCAGTTCCTGAATCTTCAGTGCCGCTACCTGTATCTGCAGAACCACCACCACTTCCAGTACTTCCTCTGGATTTACAACAACATACTTCCCCATCAGCTACATCTCCATATTTTCCTGGAAAATATTTACCTATACCTGCACATGCGATAACATTTTTTGCACTTTCCTTAGTCAAGCCAGTTGCAGTGCAAGTGCTGCTGCATGATTGAGCTGTATCCACTCCTTTTGAAAACCCACCAAGCCTTCCAGTAAATATTGCTATTAAAACAACTAAAACTATTAGTGCTATAGCAACTATAATTATAACATTAATAGAAAGTCCTTGGGATTTCTTATTCATTAAAATACCTCTTTATTTATGATTATTATCTTTACTATATGTATTGTATATAAATATTTTGATTTATATTTTATCTCTGCAATTGTCTATTCAGTTATTTTTTATTTTAATTAATTATTATTTTTATAATTTTTATTGAGTTTTTAATCATCGAAATATTTTTATTGTTATTATTAGAATTTTTATTTTTCAATAAGTTTAATTTATTATTGATTTATTTTTTATTGAATATTATCTTTTAATTATTATTATTACTTTATTTTATTATTGTAAAAATTAGAAACATTCTTTTATTTTATTTTCAAAATTTTATAGGAAATACTGTCATAAAAATAGAAACATTTATATATCATATATTACATTTATATAATATATGTTACAAAAAAGTAGTATACTTAGGACAGCTGAAATTTTTTTCATTCATCCAACTAAAGAGCATTACCTTATGGATATCAGCCGGAAAATCGAATTAGCTCACACATCAATTAAAAAAAATTTGGATAAGCTAGTTAAATTAGGTTTAATAACAGAATCTATAGAGAAGAAGGGCAAAAGGAATTTTCCGCTCTACAAAGCAAACAGAGATAGTAAACTGTTTAAAAAATACAAAATCATCTACAATATTTCATCCATTCTAGAATCTAATTTAATAGAGTTTATTGAAGAAAGACTAATGCCCAAATCAATTGTGTTATTTGGAAGCTATCAAAGAGGAGAGGACACTGAAAATAGTGATGTAGATTTATTTATTCAATGCAAAAAGCAGGTACTGGATATAAGAATATTTGAAAAA
Organism: Nanobdellota archaeon; assembly: GCA_022564635.1. Classification (GTDB taxonomy): domain Archaea; phylum Nanobdellota; class Nanobdellia; order Woesearchaeales; family GW2011-AR4; genus JACPJP01. The sequence goes on from JADFLA010000035.1 coordinate 8,505, forward strand.
AAGCTTGGAAGAAAAATAGAATTGCATTTTAAAGAAAATTTTACCCTATACCCAAAAGAATTAAAGAACAATATTATTAATGGTATTGTGTTAAGTGGATTTTTAGAGGGTTATAAATGATCACAAGGGTCAAGCCAGATAAACAGAAATCTGAATCGTTAAAGAAAATGGCAGAGATTACACTGGAGAGATTAGATAAGACTGACATGGAAAAATACCCAAGCAACACATTGTTGGATTATTACGATGTGATTCATAAATTGATGGAAGCCCTTACTATAAAAGAAGGGGTCAAAATAAAAGGTGAAGGTGCGCATCAAGAACTTATAGAATATGTCGCCAAACAACAGAATATTAGTGAACAGACAAGGCAATTCCTGCAACAAATGAGAGATTATAGAAATCGTATATATTACGAAGGATTTATAGTGCACAAAAATTATATCATTTTGAATAAGGGAAAAATACAAACAATCATTAAAAATCTTTTTGAAGAACTCAACAAACATCCAACTTAACAAATAAAATTCCAGAATCTGTAGGTATTGGAAATAGTTTTGATTTTTTATTGTTGATACAAGTTTTTCCTAAAGTAAATAATGTATTTTCGTCATTAAAAACCTTAAATTCATAATCTACATTCCATTTTTCTAATGTTTCCATAAATATTTGTTGTGCTGTTGAACTAACATAATCACAAGAACTCTCACCATAACAAATAATGCTTTTATCTTGATTACAATCCTGTAAGAGCTCTGTCATCGAAAACCCATTGCAATCACTTGTTGTCCTTAAAAAAGTATTCAGCATATTAGATGCTAGTTCTGCTTGTGTAAATTGTTTTTTATAATCTATTGTATCCACTGTTAAAAAACTAATTACAAAAAACATTCCTATCATTATCAAAATTACTATAATTGCCAATCCCATTATTTCTGTCTGAGCTTTTTTCATGCACAAAAATCTTCGATTTTTGGCATCCTTAAAAACGCTTTGCGTTTTTTGGACACAAGAAATCTTTGATTTCTTCGTGTGCTGAAAATTTTTAATTTTCATCATTTTGAAAATACTTCCACAATCATAACTCCAAAAGAATTTTTATTATTTAATGGATTAAAAAGGGATATAGGTATATTTGTAACAATCTTACTAGAATATTCTTCCAATGGCTTATCATAAAGTACTGCTAACTCTTCAACATCAGGATAAATTTCATTTATTGTTATTCTGCTAAAAGAAAACATATCAAAATAATGAATTTCATTTTTCTTGATTATATCTGATATAGCAGCAAGCTTAAGCAAATCTATGCAATTTTCAGTAACAACATTAACATGACTACACTGCAATTCTGGTAAAAAAGAAGTTTTTTGAGCTATTTTAATGGCATTTAAGTGAGCATTCTCTTCTTTTTCAATTTCTGCATTACTCCCAGACATCTTTGAATAAAAAATAAACACAAAAATAACTAAAATAAAAAAAACTGCCAAAACAACTATTGTTTCCAGCATATTGATTTGTGATTTCCTTTGTTTTCGTATTTTAATTGACATGTCAAAAACCGCCCATCAGAGATGGGTGGCATGATTTCATTAGCTAATTATTCAGGTGGTTTTTGTGTGAACGCGACGAGCGACTGCGAGTCGCTCGCAATTCACGAATTCCACCAATTATGGGTGGTTTTCGAGCACTACTCATTCCACCAATCATAGATTGGTGGAATTCCGTTGTTTTAATAAATCAGTGGGCACGAAAAAAGTTGTGATTGTTTATTCTGTAGTTTAAGGTTTTTTGCATTAATATCTATATTGTTTATACTTGACTGGCTAAATATAACAGAAGATTCCTTTATTGTTTCTATAGAACCTGGATCATAAAATTGTTCACATTGTTGATCCTTATAAAATAATCTTAAATTATCTGTTTTTCTTTCGTATACTTGACTAACAACATTTAATTTCTCAAATACATTTTCCATAACACATTCATAAATTTCTATATCACCAGAAAAAACAGCGCCCAATAATGTACTTTCTCTAATGTAATACGATATTCCTTTGTTTACAAATTTATTATCCTCAACATCAAAAAATTCTACAGAACCTTTATTCTCATCTCCACTAACTTTTAAAGCAGTAACTTTTGCCCCTTCCAAACTAGACGGAAATTCAGGAACTTGGCCAAAGAAAACTATTCTAACTTCTTCATCATTTTTATTTTTAATATCATTAAAATTATTATAATAATCTTTACTTATTTCAGAGGGAAGAGAATCATGTATATCTTTAGCAAAATTATCTCCAACAAGAACATATCTTATCCTTGGATTTGTCAAATATACAAAATTAGTCACTTTAAATGGAATACTCCAGCCAAGAGTCATAGATATGATGCTGTCTCCTTCTAAAACAGAAGGTGCAAAAACATTCATTCCATTAATTTGTTTTGAAATTCCATCAATAGAAAATCTGTTGCACTCAAATTCAATTTTTGATTTAGGGATTTTTACAACATTTACTGTTCCTGTACTAATCTCGGAGCTTGATAAAACATCATCTAGATTTCTTAGAATCAAAGCATTTGTAGATATCTTCGATATACTACTCTGCTTCATGACAATTCCAGTTATGAGTACAAGCACTATAGCACCAGAAACAAGAATAAAGATCCAATTAAACTGTAAGCCTATCATACCTCTCTTTAATCTCATGATGAATTTTATCAAATTATAGTATTTAAGTTTATCTAAAAAAGAAATATGGGTATAAAACTTTAATTTATTTTTTCTCCTCTTTTTCTTTTTTTGATATAAGTTTTAGTTTGGAAAACGCATCTTCTCTTGTCTTTCCAGGCATAATTTTTTCTATTTCTTGTCTTTCTTTTGCCATAGAAATTAACCTCTTTCCTTCCTTAGGTTTTGAACTTTTTTTACCAAATGCTTCTAAAAGTTTCTCTCTCTTCTCTTCTTTCTCCTTTCTTCTTTTTTCAACAATCTCTTCTACTCTGGTTTTTCCAAAGGGTTTTCTTAGGGCTTGTTTTTGTGGTGTATAGCTGGGCATAAAAGCTGGTTTCTGCTCTTGTAACTCAATGCCTCTTTGCGACACATGCCTACTCACATAATAAAATACACCATATCCACCTAAACCAAAAATAACTAATAACGCAATAATCACAATTAATATTCCTAAACCTACTCCAGGCTTGTCCTTTAGTTCTAATGGATCTGTACCCTTATCTATTTCTTCTTTATCGCTTACACCATCTCCATCGGTGTCTGCTTTATTTGGGTCTGTTCCATAAGTGAACTCTTGGATATTAATTAAACCATCTTGATCATAATCATAATTGCTATCTGATGGATCATTTGGATCTAATCCATTTTGTTCTTCCCATATATCTGGAATTCCGTCATTATCGCTATCTCTTTCTTCATATGGTATTTCGGCTATTCTTCTCTCTCTTTCATCGATGGGTATTAAGCCACTACCAGGTTTTCTCTCTGAGCATATTTGAGAATCACATACCAGACCAGACTCGCAATCATCATCTACTTTACATGCTTTCTGTAATTTACATTTATCTCGGCATGAGCCTCCACAATCTACATCAGTTTCTCCAAAGTTTTTTATGCCATCCTTGCATGTATTGATTCTTTTGCATGTTCTAGATTCACATAAGTTAGATGAACAGTCTAAATTGATTTTGCACGTTTCACCTATATTGCACCTATCACATTTGTCTCCTCCACAATCTACATCAGTTTCATTGCCATTCCTTTCACCATCATCGCATGTTGGCTCTGTACATTTATTTTCATAACAAAATTCACTAACACATTCTGAATCATCTGTGCAATAACTATCGATTGTGCAGTTGCCATCCTCATTACAAGACTCTTTAGATGGTGCAACCGCCTGTACCACACATAAAGTATCATAAGATTTCTCAGTCCATACACCACTTGTACAGACTTTTTTATTTGTTGTATCGCATTCTCCTTCTGCGCAAAATAAAGTACAATCACTATCTTTTAACCCGCAATTATCGCAATAATTTTTAATAGTCCACTCTCCATTAAAACATCTTTCGTTAGATGTAATATCACATATATCTTCTTGGCAAGTTACTCCGCATGAAGAATCCTTACTACCACATTTATCACAATAGTTTACATCATCACTCCATATTCCATTATTACACCATTTTTGAGCATTTATGTCACAAGCATTATTTGTGCATACCCCAGAACATTGTGAATCTTGGCACTTTTCACAATAATTAAGCTTTGCCCAAAAGACTATATTACACCATCTATTAGCTGTTGTATCACAAACACGTTTATTCAAACTACTCTCGCACGCAAGACCACAAGAAACATCTTTGGCACCACAATTATTGCAATAATTTACATTAGTCCATTTTCCATTGTTACACCATTGTTGATTTTTAGTATCGCAAGCTTTATCTGTGCATTTAATTGAGCAACTAGAATCCACATCTCCACATACTAAACAGTAATTTGCTTCTTCCCACTTACCATCTTTACACAATTTTCTATTTGTAGTATCACAAGTTTCTTCCGCACATTCTTGGCCACATGATTCATCTATTTTCCCGCATTTATCGATATTGCAATAATCTTTTTTAGTCCATACTCCATTATCACACCAATTTTGATTATCTGTGTCGCAAGCACCAGCTTCACATATAGGACAAGTATTATCTTTTTGACTGCATTGTGAGCAGTATTGTGAGTATGTTCCACTCTCCCATATTCCCTTCTCACACCACTTTTGTTCAACTAAGTCGCATGCATTTGCTGCACAAGTTAGGCAATTAGTACTATCTTCATTCCCGCATTTATTGCAATAATCTATTACAGACCATTTATCAACATCACACCACCGTTGGTTATCTCTATCACAAACATCAGCTGTACAAGTTGGAGTTCCTATGTTTAGAGTCCTGTTTGCTGAAGATTTCTCTGAGGTTGGTGCTCCTTCTAAATCATTTTTAACTTGTGTTGCTGAGCAACTGAATATTATCTCAGTTACATCTACGCCACTACTAAGACTAAAAATAAAGCCATTATCGAATTGTGTATCAACGGATCTTGTAGAAATAATAAAGGTCTGGTCAGGTTTCCAATCTAAACTTACATTCGTCATTAAATCTATTTGTGTAATATTCCACCCAGAAGAAGGTATAGCTGAACATTCAATTAAAACCTCTTGGCCATCTGAATCAAAGCTTTCATCTGCAGGAGAAACAGTTGTGACTATTGCTCTTGCATATTCAACTTTAATAATTCTGGGGCCTGCAAATGCTTCATCTATATTTGCTCCATTATTGGTTGAATTTGCTTCGTAACATTGAACATCCCATATGAATTCTCCTTCTGCAGTTTTGTTTATGCTATTTGTAAAATTAAAATAATAGGTAGAATTTGCGATAGGATTCTCAACTTGTAATGTTTTGTTTGCTTTCCAAACACCCTGGACATTAGAATATAATGTTGCATTTGTTATATTCCACGAAGTTGTTCCATCATAATCATTTTCAGATGTTGGCTCGCAACTCGCTCTTAAATCAAGAAACCCATCATCATCAACAAAACCTCCAGCAGGGCTCTGAAGAGTTGTAGAAACTGCATAAATTAAAGTAGAAACTAAAGTAAATATTAAAGTTAATACAAACACTGACTCCATTCGTATTTTTCTGATTTTGAGTTTCATGTCTCTTCAAAACGTGTTTTATATCTTACAAAAAAATCTTTGATTTCTGTTTTTCCCTCATCAAGAGTATTACCAATGATTATAGGATAAGTCATTTTGAATGAAATATCATTTTCATTTATGCTAACTTCTACCTCAGCTTCTTTCTTGGAAATCTCAAATCCTTGCTCCTCAAACACAGAAAAATCTAAGCAGGTATCAATATTCCTTTCTACATACTCTTTTAATTGAATATTCCTAGGACGTTCATTTGGGGGTTCATCAGGAGGTTCGTTTAAGCTATCTTTTGAAACAATAGAAAAACATTCTGAAACAAAATTCCTGATTGGTTGTACCTCAAACACAATTTCCCTTGCATCAATTGTTTCTCTTTCTAACGTTTTTTTAACAGAATAATTACGTATAAGAACAAGTATAACAACAACAATGACTATAATCACTCCAAGTATCAAGAATATTGTAACCTGAGATTTTTTTCTTCTAATAGTCATACTTTACCTCTTTTTATACTTTTTCTTTAATAATGTTGACTATGTTTTTAAAATTTTTTATAATTTTCTTATCTACCCATCAATATTTCAAATAAACTAGCTAAATCGTGTACATTTCTCATTTCAAGGGGTTTTTGTGCAAAAGACGCAATTATGGTTTTTATCTTATATTTCCTGCATAGTTTCATATTCTGCATCATTCTCCCTAATATTTCTTGTTTATTTTCTGCATCCAAAATAGATTTTATTGAAAATCCAATAGTTACATTATTTTCTTTTGCTGATTTGCATAAAATATGGTTTAAACCAGAAGCTCTTTGATGAATAAAATCTTTTCTGGTATTTTCTTCAAAAGAAAAAATAATGTTCGGCTTTAATCTCTCTATTATATCCTTATCGTTAGTAGAACTCTTAACAACAATGAAAGCTTTTTCATCTTTTAACTTGTTCTTAATTTCGTAAATACTCCTATTATCCGCTAGAATCCCTATATCTACCTTTATATCTGTATTTTTTATTTTAAATTTTTTTTGTTTATCTAAATAATCATTAATGTTGTAAAGAAAAGATAGTTCTTTGTAACCAAGTTTATCTGCTATCGAAATAAATTCTTCTTCATTGTTATTTGGTGTTACAAAATCAATCATTTTATTTAATTATTTGTCATTTTATATTTAAATTATTAGTTTACATTAAATTGTTATCTTATCATGTACAATTATTTATTTTGTCATTATTCGCTATTAAACTTTAATACAATTATCACAATAAAAATTAATAATAATACGAAAATTTTCTATATATGTTCCTTAAGGAAAATTTTGTCTTGCATGAAAATGCAAAGCATTTTCGGCATGCTGGGAAATTCTTTGAATTTCCTGCACACCGGAAAACTTTGTTTTCCCAGTGTCCTGAAAATCTTCGATTTTCAGGATTTCATAACTCAAAATTTTCTTTAATTTTTCTCTTATCTTCAAACAATGTTTCTAATGACCTTTTTTGTTGATTTGTAAGTGTAATGTTATCGGGATATTCTATTGAGATTTGATCCACATTGGTATTTACAGTAACTGTTCCAACAGGCAAGCCTAGTAAATTGTCAATATCTTGACCCAATAAATTTGATTTTGAAAAAGTTGTTTTTTTCATATTTTTACCCTCGAATTTAAGAATGGCTTGTATGGTATTGTTCTATCATCTATTCCTTTTAATTGCACTCTTATAATCTCTTTTACATTATCAAATATTCTTTTACTTGACTTGAATTTTACACTGTGTCCACATTTATGGCAATTCTGATTACAATTTTCACTATCTATTTTGGACTCGATTGTCATACCACATTTTTCACATAATGGATGATATATACAACCTTCACAACATTCGTCATTATTTGTGATTATTGGACATAAACAATTAGGTCTTACCTGAATACCATTTTCATCAACTTTCATTTCGTGTGACCAACCTTTGCATTTTTTATCAGCTTCTGTTGGCTTTAGTTCTTTCAATTTAAAATCCTTGATAAAGGCGTTTAGCATTCCAATACTGTTTGATACCATAATACAGCAAACATTTTTCTTTGAATTATCATAAGAGTGATAAACTATGTCTATTCCATCATTGTGTTTTCTATTAGGATATTTATCATTCAACCAATGACCAACCCTGGATATTATAGGTTTGCCATCAATGCAAGCAGTGATAACTATTTTTCTATGTAACATTATTAGACTATCCCCGAAAGTTTTATTTGTGATTTAACGGTTGAGAGTTTAGCGTTTGTATCTTTGTTTTTAAGATAGTGTTGAAAGTAATGGTCAGTAGTGCTTACAGGAAGATTTGTTG
>JADFLA010000069.1 GCA_022564635.1 Nanobdellota archaeon
TGTCCTCTGCAATTCCTTGCCTTTCATTATCCTTTGCCTCAAGTATTTTTGTTGTAATAACCGCAATAAAGCCTACAAATATAAGAAACATAAAAGCTATCAACACAATAAATTCTATTGCAAATTGTGCATTAGTTTTTTTTATCAATTTACTTTCAAAGTTATTTATTTAATTGTATTTTTATTTCTCTCTCAATTCTTAATTTCACATTAATTTTATTTTCTATCTCATCATTCACAATTATTTGCTCAATTGTTTCTTTTTCCATACATTATTTCATTATTACACTAAAATTAAAAATAATAATACGAAAATTTTCTTTCACAACCATTTTAAGGAGAATTTCGTCTTATTTTGTTTGTTAATAACTAAGTTCTTAAGATGGTGTTTTGCAATAACGTTATTATCAAAGCAAAACATCGTATTACTATTTTTTATTAATTGCATTTTAATTTAAATTGTGAATTAATTTTAAATCTTAATCATTTAATTGTGATAGTAGTTCTGAACTCCATTGTTTTTTATTTTATTGTATTTTGTCTATTATTTCTCTTCAAACTTTTTCTATAAGAACTTTTGCTACACCATTATCATCAATAGCCTGTATTCTTATCCTTTTTAATCCAGAACCTGCAACACTTGACAAATCCCCAGAACCTTCTGTAATGGGAATATTCGCAGATGAAAAGAAAACTGATTCACTCTGTCCAATTTCCGAAGTTGTCTCAAATACCAACTCCCTATTAGCCAAAATATAAATATCATCCACATTTTTTGGCATATTAACCTCTAATATTATTTTTGAGCCCTCTCCAGAAAAATAAACAGATTGTGCTGTATCTATTATGCTTCTTCCAATCTGGGTTATTTGTGAATCAACAATCTGAACATTAGATTCAGAACTGAAACGGAAAAACAAATAAGCTGTAGGAACTATTAATCCCAGTGTTAATGCAATAATCATTAAATACTCTATTGCTGATTGTGCAACTTTTGGCATCTTAGGAAACCCTACCTTGTATTTTTCCGTTTACAGTGTGTCTTGGTTGTGAAGGTGTATTTTCCGAGAAATAGGTTAATTTAACTTTGGCTTCGACTCTCTCCTTTTTTAGATAGCCTCCTCCAGAACAGTCTAGAAAAATAAATTCATGTTCATTTCCAGCCTCCCATCCAGTTATTGGTGCGGATGCCGTAGGTTCTGTGCAACTTAAAGTAGGATTAGCATCGTTTTTTATGGTCATGCTTTCTACAGTAATTTTCTCACCCAAATTATTTACCAACATTAATCTAATTTCACCAGTATCTTTCATTACAAAGTTTAAACACTCTAGTTGAGATGTAAAAATACATTTCTCAGGCAAGAACTTAGAAAAGTCAAAAATCCCAAAATAATACAAAGCTCCAATAGTAATCATTATTGCTGTAAAAGCCCATGCATATGTGACTAAGAACTCTAAAGCTGCTTGCGACCGTTTCAATTAATACACCTCCTTTACAATCAATACTTTATAAATAATAATGATTATTAGTTATTTAAAATCTATTATTTAAATATGTTGTTAAAAAGTAAATAAGAATTTGATTAATTAATAAAAGTAGAATTTATTGTATTGTTGTAAAGATTTCTCCAAAAATAATTTTCCCGTAAGCTTCTCCAGCAGATGTTGAGTAATAGTCAACTTCAATACTCATTTTGATTTTTTCTTTTTCCACTAATTTGGTTCCAGTAGAGCAATCTGCATTCAATGTAATTGTTGTATCTGATGCCCAAGAAAAGCCAGTCGCAGGAATAGCTAAATCATTAATTTGTCCTGTACAGGATCCCGCTGGAGTTATATCAGTAGTAACTGTTACAGCAGTAACAGTAACTGCAGTTCCAAAATTGTTTGCTAACCTCATAGTAAGAGTATTATCATTAACATTATTTATAATCATTCTGTTTTTATCGCAACCAATTTCAGAACCAAAATTACACCTATCTGGTAATAATTTAGATGGACTTAAAACTCCAAAATAAGCTAATGCACTAATCATTATTATAATAACCAAGAAAGCCCATGCATATGTAGTTAAAAACTCTAAAGCTGCTTGTGATTTTGAATTTCTTGTTGTTAAATTTCGAAGAAATTTATGGCTTTTACTTTTCATTTTCACCTTTTTTTAGACTGCACAACTTCTCTTATTTCTAATACCAAACTACATACTATCAAAAGGAGGGCAATAATTGTAAACATCAAACCAATCTTAACAGCTTCAAGGTCTACTGCCACTGTAACCCCTCCTAGGTTTGCTGCTAGGAAAGCCCCTATCCATATACCTATAACAAGGATAATAACAGTAGCTAGTGATATATACAACCTGTGATGATGATGTCCTATTACTCCCATAAAAAACCTCTTTTTATAATTAATTATTTCTTAATCGTATAGTATATAAACCTTTCGCTATTAATTCCTCAAGTTCTCATATCAACAATAAATAAAGATTCCAATAAAACCCAAAACGTTAAATATCATCTCAAATTTACGAACTTTATGGACAATATTGGGGTAAAAAAGGGAAAAACAATTCTTGCGCAAGCCTCTATACTCAAAAGGGCTGCTGCATTTTTCATAGACCTTGTAATTATAAATATGGTAATATTGTTTCCATTCAGAAGTATTTTTGATAAAATAATTCCAGAAACCGATTCATTTTCAAAAACATTGGATTTTTTAAGCAATAACGCTGACAGTACATCAATAACAGTTATTATACTTTTAATATCAGCCATATCAATTTTGTATTTTGTGATTCTAGAGAAAAAATTAAATCAGAGTGTAGGAAAGATGCTATTTAATCTTTATGTTAATAGTCAAACAAAAGATTTAAAATACTGGCAGTTATTTGTAAGGAGTATATTTTTAATACCCATGTTTCCCTTTGTTTTATTATGGATTATTGATCCGATAGTTATGTTTTTTACAAAAGAGAACCAAAGATTATCAGAAATATTAAGTCAAACAAAGGTTGTTGGAAAGTATAAAGTTTAAAAAACACGCGAAAATCAAAGATTTTCGGTGTCCTGGAAATGCAAAGCATTTCCATGACAATAATAAAAATTTCAATAAAGATCGGAACCACGATTACAATTATTTCATAAAAAATTATATTAATTCACAATTAAAAAATTAAAACACAATAAAAATTAAAAATAATAATTCGGTGTTTTGCTTTCAGCAATTGAATAATGCAAAACACAACTTAAGATCTGTTGTGCACAAATACAATAAGGTGAAATTTTCCATAAAGAAAACAGAAAGAAAATTTTCGAATGATTAATAATAATTTTCATTGCAAAAAAGAAATTATAATTAATATCGAATAATGACAAAAACAAATAATTGTGAACACACGCGAAAATTGAAAATTTTCGGTGAACTGGGAAATTTCAAAGAAATTTCCGGTTTCCCAAAAATTGCAAAGCAATTTTTT
>JADFLA010000036.1 GCA_022564635.1 Nanobdellota archaeon
GTATTAGCCAGTTCTGGTCTTTGTAAGAATTTATGTATGCCATTTTATCACCTCTTTTTTAGACGACAATTATGCTATTTTTAGACGAGAACTAGTATTTATATTTTATGAATTGTGGGACAGCCTGGCCTGTTATACGAACATTTTATTCCGCATAGGTATTTATATAATAGCCAGCTATTTCTATAGATATATGGGTGAACTTGTACAGGTTAGGACTAAACTAATTAGGCCTATGGAAGATGAATTATTTCCTACTTTTCTAGATTATGTCCTATCGCATTATGTTTTTAACCAACAACAAAAACTTAACCCGCCTGCTGTAAGAGCACATGAAGATGGGTATTTCGTCCTGGATGGGCATCATAGACTGGTTATAGCGGATTTACACGGTGTGGAAAGTATTGATGTTTATGTAGCTGAACATTCCCATGATATTTTAAAACCTGAACAAGTTCCAAGCATTAGTGAAGATGCTTTAGACTCTACAAACAGCACTATAGATAATAATTTTGATGTAGCTATAAGGTTTGCAAATAAATTGGAGGAAATGGGTTTAAGGACATTTACTGATCTTAGGAATAAATACCCATATCTACGCTCATTAGACGCTTTAAAAGATTATTTTGGTTACGGACAAAGGGATTTATCAGAGCCTTTGAGTTTCCCATCCGGGAGAATGCTAATCTTTGAAGAATAAATTTTTCTAAAATAACATAATTTACGCCATCAACTAGGACTTTCGGCGGCTCAAATAAATCACCAATACCCACAATATTTAAATAAAAACATCACTTTTTAGTAATTTGAGGTTGATAAATGAGAGACTTGAACATAAAAAAACCGGATTTGAAACAGGTCAGTGAATGTGTTTGGGAAATTAGCACATCTTACAAGAAAGGGATGTTAGTGCCTGCGAGAATCTATGGAACAAAGAAAATAATAGATGCCATGGACCTTGGCGTATACAACCAGGTTACTAATGTAGCATGCTTGCCGGGAATCCAGAAATACAGTTATTGTATGCCCGATGGTCATATTGCTATGTAGCTAATCTACGGCAAGACAAGTGGGGCTATGGATTTCCAATTGGCGGAGTTGCAGCATTTGATGTCGATACAGGGGTTATTAGCCCTGGAGGAATAGGTTTTGATATAAACTGCGGAATGCGCTTGGTAACAACCAACCTAACGTTTAAAGACATACAGCCAAAACTAAAAGAATTAGTGAACGAATTCTTCCAATCAGTCCCCTCAGGCGTTGGTGCCAAAGGTTTCGTTAAGATAAACCAGTCTCAATTTAACGAAATGATGGTTGATGGCAGTAAATGGTGTATAGAAAATGGATACGGCTGGAAAGAAGATCTGGAAAGAACTGAAGGAAATGGAAAAATAGACTGGGCAGATCCAAGTAAAGTAAGTGATAAGGCAAAACAAAGGGGAATAAACCAAATAGGAACTCTAGGCTCAGGAAACCATTACCTGGAAGTTCAAGTAGCAAGTGCTGCAAACATTATAGATGAAGAATTAGCAAAGAAATTTGGCATACATACACCGGACCAAGTTGTTATAATGGTTCATTGCGGTTCCAGAGGCTTCGGGCATCAAATTGGAACTGATTACCTAAGAATATTTGATAGTGCAATGAAAAAATACAATATTCCTGTTTTAGACAGGGAATTGGCATGTGCTCCTTTTGCAAGCAATGAAGGCCAGGATTATTACAAAGCTATGGCTTGTGCCGCAAACATGGCTTTCGCTAACAGACAAGTTATTTTGCACAGAATAAGAGAAGGTTTCAGTAAAGTTTTCAAAACAAGCGCAGAAGACCTGGAAATGCATATGATTTATGATGTCGCTCATAATATAGCAAAAGTTGAAGAACATAATGTTGATGGAAAAAGAAAAAAGGTTGTTGTGCATAGAAAAGGGTCTACAAGAGCTTTTCCGCCAAACCATCCAGAACTTCCGCCTATTTATAAAAAAACCGGACAGCCAGTTATTATTGGAGGAAGTATGGAAACTGGTTCTTATCTATTGGTTGGAACTAAAAAAGCGATGGAAGACACTTTCGGTTCAACAGCTCACGGTTCCGGAAGAACTATGTCAAGAAAAGCTGCAATGAGGCAAGTTAGAGGGGACAAATTGCAAAAAGATATGGAATCTAAAGGAATTTACGTTAAATCAGCATCTATGTCTGGATTAGCAGAAGAAGCCGGATTTGCATATAAGGACATCAATGAGGTTGTTGAATCCTTAAAGATTGCAGGAATTTCAAAACCAGTTGTACAATTGAAACCTGTTGGAAATATCAAGGGATGATGAAAAAATTCAAAATTCTTGAAGATATTGCAATTGCAGATATTGCCATTGAAGCTTATGGTAAAACTCTGGATGAATTATTTGAAAATACAGCTTTAGCGATTTTCGAAGAAAGCGCAAACATAAAAAATATCTCAGAGAACGAAAAAAAGACAATAAATATCAACTCAGATAAAATTGAAGATTTATTGTATGATTTTCTCTCCGAAATCTTGTTTTTAAAAGACACTTACTCCATAATTTTTAAAAAATCAAAAATCAAAATAGAAAAAAAAGGTAAAAAATATAACCTAAATGCAGAATTATTCGGAGAAAAAATAGACAGGAATAAGCACGAATTAAGGAATGACATCAAAGCAATAACATTGCACATGTTCAAGATTGAGAAGACAAAAGAAGGCTATAAAGACTTAGTTGTTGTTGATGTATAATGCCAGATTCACAAGCTACATATGAATTAGACTTGATAAGTAGACTTGTACATACTTCCCAAGTCTTAGCTAGTCAACTTTATCCACCTATAACAGGGACACCGGATCATGAATTAGATGGATATGTAGGAACATGGCATGTAAAGGATCCTGATTTTAGTAAAATCGATATATCTATAGGTGATCAGAATATATCTAAAGCTCTAAACGATCTTGCACAAAGAACAAATGAACTACTGATTAGTATGACCCTATCACCAGCGACTACAGATGAAGAGTTAGGGTATATACCTCCACAATATATATGGGAAGCTGGACCTCCTGTAACTTCAGAAGGAATTTTCTTTTTTAGTGGTTTACAGGGTCTTGCATTTAGTTTATATATTCCTGTAAAAATATCAGATATTTCTCAAGAAGATATCAAAAGGCTTAGGGAATATGGGGCAATAAACTTAGATTTATTGCAATGGAATGATCTTGATGAAGTTCTCCCATATAATGGATTTCGTACTAAGAAAGAAAATATTATGCTAGATTTAATAGGATGTCATTCCATTGAGAGACTTGAGGTTGCACTTTGGCTAGTTGATGGTGTAACCAGGGTCAAAGATGTGCATTTAGAAGAATCTTACAGAAGTTGACATATTGTTAATAATAAATTTATCCCTACAAAAAACCTTATATACCCCAAAAATAATCCAATTTCTATGCCACTTGTAGAATCTTTTTCCGGTATTAGGGGGATTTATGATGATGGTTTAAATAAACAAGTTGCTGCCAGATATGCATTTTCTTACCTATCATTATTAAAAAACAAAAATAAAAATATAAAAATTGTAATAGGGAATGATACAAGACCTTCTAAGGATATACTAAAAAATGCAGTTATTGAAGTACTGGATTGTGATATTATTGACTTAGGTATAGCATCTACCCCCATGACTGAATTTGCAGTAAGGCATTTCAAAGCTAATGGAGGAATAATAATAACCGCATCCCATAATGAACCATATTGGAACGGTTTTAAGTTCCTAGACAAAGATGGAGCTGTTTTAAGACCGAAAGACATGGATTGGGTTATAAAAAAATATAATGAAATAAAAAAATTAGACAATGAAACTTTTCTCAATAAACACTTATACAAAAATAAGAATCCAGGAAAAATTAAAATAAAAAAAATAATAAATAAATACGATGAAATAAACAATACATACTCTAATTATATTTTAAATTTCCTATCTAAAGAAGATAAATATAAAATAAAAAATTCTAAATTAAAAATTATATTAGATCCTAATGGTGGTACTGGAATTATTGCAAAAAAAATTCTCGAAAGTCTTAATGTCAAGGTTCATGGAATTAATATGAAATATGGAATTTTTAATCATATTATAGAACCTAATGAAGATTCATTATTATATCTAACAAATGATGTTAGAGAAAAAAAATATGATTTTGCTGCTGGATTTGATTGCGATGCAGATAGAGTAGAAGTAATCACAAGTAAGGGTTTAGTCTCTGGAAATAAATTACTAGCTTTAATTGCAGATGAAATATTATCAAAAGCTAAAAATAAGATCATCGTAGTAAATGATGCAACCTCTTCAGTTGTAAAAGAAATATCAGAAAAATATAGTGCAAAATATATCGAGACTGGAGTTGGGGAAATAAATGTTGTTGATAAAATCTATGAACTAAAAGCTCCTTTAGGTGGAGAAGGAAGCAGCTCTGGAATTATAATACCACCATCAAAATGCAGGGATGGAATTTTAACCCTAATATATTTATTAAAAATAATTGATAATAATAAAAAAACTCTTGATGAGTTGATTAAAGCTCTACCAGAATATTACAATATAAAAAGAAATGTCAATATTGATTCAAAAAAATATAATAAAATTAAGAAAAAATTAATTGATTATTATAGAAAAAAACAATGTAAAATAAAAGACTCAAATGCTAAAAGTCTGAAAATTTTAATAAATAATTCTTTTGTTTGGTTTAGGGTATCTAGAACAGAAGCTAATATATTAAGGATTATTACCGATTCTCCTAATAAAAAGAAAGCAGAATTATTAATGCATGAAGCCTTAAATTTAGTAAAAAATAAATAATAGTAAAGCTAAGGAACTTATATTAAGATGAACGGGGATAATTACTGCAAAAAATGCAAAGTAGAAATGAAAGTCTTAGAAGAAAAAATAATTGCTGGGACTAAATATAATATATTGAAATGCGAAAAGTGCAAGCACCAAATTGCAAGAGCAGAGAGTTAAAATGGTTTCTAACAAAGAAAAAAAAGATAATATACTATTAGATACCTTATTAAAATATGTAATCCCATTCTTTAATAATAAAAAAATAAAGAAAGGTGAAAAACAAAGTAAACTCGAAGAGTTAGTAAAAAAAGAAAAAAAAACAACAAAACCATTAGAACTGATTTTTTTGGAAGAGCTAGTTAATTCATTCTTAAAAAACAAAGACATCAAAATAACAAAAAAAGTGAAGAATCAAGAAATTATTGAATTTATTGAAAATCAAAAAAATGAGGAAAATAAAAATGAAATTATTAATAGCTACTCAATTGTTGCTGAAAGAAAAAAGGAACAAAAAGACAATTTTGGATACTCTGTTACCATACTATATGAAGAAAACGAAAGTGAAGAAAAGCTCAAGGTAAAAGTTACATTTGACAACAACGCAATAAGTAAATTAAACAATTATTCTACAAATAATAAATCAATAATTAACGATAAAAACAAATTAAATGAAAAAGAATATTCTTTTACAGTAACCAAAGAAAAAGATAATAAATCCAAAGATAATTATTCTATATCTTTAATCTATGAAAATAATTACGAACAAGAAAGGCTAAGCATTAATTACAAATCAACAATAGGAACATATCTCAAAAGAAGGCAAGATGCTCTGCATGATTTTACTGATCGAGTACCAGGAAAAAATTTGGAAACTTTCCCTGTGAGTGGAAACGAAGGCATATATGGATATACTTTTTTAGGTGATATTAAGGTCTGGAGAAGAGATGATTTATCAGGTAAATTTGCAAAAATGGTGGACATCCATGAATGTATCCACACTCCAGATGAGTATGAGACAAGAATTCTTACTGATTGGATTATGTCAAAGCAACCTACTAAATATATTAAATAAAAATAAAACAACCATATAATTATTATTTATTCTAATATCTCCTATTTTTCACAAAAACATTTATAAAATCTATTATTAATTTTAATAATATGACAAACATTTACGTCCAAACTCATGGTTGCAGCGCAAATTTAGTTGAGTCTGAAGCAATGATGGGTCTATTGACTAAAGCAGGCCTGCATATAGTTGACGAGATGGAATATTCAGATGTAAATATAATCAATATCTGCACTGTTAAAGGCCTTACAGTACCAATGAGGGAAATAAGAAAGTTTACAGAACAATTTCCAGACAAAAAATTAATTGTTACTGGTTGCATTACAAAAGACATAATACCGCAAATAAGAAAAACAAATCAAAATGCAAGTTTAATTAATACCCACAATATCCATAGGATTGTTGAGGCAGTTGAAGAATCATTGCAGGGAAATGTTTTAGAGGCTCTTACTCAAGAAAGAATCATTAAAGCAGAACTTCCCAAAGTCAGAACAAACAAAGTTATTGGAATAATACCTATTGCATCTGGTTGTGATGATTTCTGCACTTATTGCTCTGTCAAATTAATAAAAGGAAATATCTTTACGTATCCAGAAGCTTATATAGTTAATGAGGTCAAGAAAAATATTGAACAAGGCTGCAAAGAAATTTGGCTTACTAGTCAGGATAATGGGGCTTATGGATTAGACACTGGAAAAAGAAGACTAGTCAACTTACTAAATGAAGTTCTGGATAAAGTACCTGGAAACTATAAAATTAGATTAGGAATGATCAATCCAAGACATGTTATGAGCATGATTGATGACTTAATTCAAATTTACCAAGAGGATAGAATGTTTAAATTCCTTCATATTCCTGTAGAAGCAGGTAATAATGAAATTTTGGGAAAAATGAAAAGAAAATATAATGTGCATGAATTCAAGGAGATGGTTGATAAGTTTAGAAGGTATGTTAAGGACATCACAATAGCCTCTGATATGATTGTTGGTTTTCCTACAGAAACAGAGCTACAATTTCAAGATTCCCTACATCTAATCCAGGATGTAAAACCAGATATTTTGAACATAGCGAGGTTCTCCGCAAGACCAAACACGGCAGCTTCCAGAATGAAACAGCTTCCAGGACATATAAAAAAGGAAAGGAGCAGAGCCTTAACAGAACTCTTTAACAGCATAGCCTTAAAACAAAACCAAAAATGGATCGGATGGCAAGGCAAAATTATAATTGATGAAGTTGGAAAAAATAAAACATTGGTTGGTAGGAACTTTGCATACAGACCAGTAATTGTTAAAGGGAATTTTAATTTAGGAGATGAAATAAATGTTAAGATAAAAGATGTAACTGCTTATGACTTAAGAGCAACTGCCATAGATGTGCCTGAAATAGAGGTAAGTGTTGAAAAGAATTTTACTTAAAATAATAAACTTCGATCTACAACAATTTATTTCTCAAATTTAATTTTAGAATAAAATTTTAAAAAAAATAAAAAAAATAAATTCAGATTTTAATCTGTTTTGTCTTCTCCGCCACCTTCAGCAGGTTTATCACCTTCAGGTTCAGCAGGTTTATCACCTTCAGGTTCAGCAGGTTTATCACCTTCAGGTTCAGCAGGTTTATCTCCGTCACCTTCAGGTTTTGGTTCTTCTCCGTCTGTCATTGTTTTTACCTCCGTAAATTTTTTGGTAAACGTACCAATAACTATTATGAAATGCTATTCCTTTTTAAAGTTTTCTTTTATTTTTACATTATTTTACTATTCATTAATAAAAAACAATAAAGTTCACAACTAAGTCCACAATTATTTCTTTACCATTATTAAATTCACAAATAAATAATACAACGCAATAAAATAAAAAAGGATTAAACAAATAATTGTGAACTATAAGATAGAAATAAAATTTGTTGTTGAAAATTATATTATCTAATCAAGAACTAGGCCACATTTTCTGCAGAAGTTCTCTCCCTTATCGAAACCAATTTCTTCGCTTCCGCAGTCTGGGCACAACCTAACTTTTTCTTCATGCTTCAAGCTTTCCAAACTTTTACCCCCAACTTCCATACGTCTAAAAAAGGATTAAAGCTTTTTAAAGGTTTCGGAAAATCTTTGATTTTCCGAATACCTGGGAAGATAAAGTCTTCCTGCTGGTTTCGGAAAAAATTATAGTTTTTACAAGACCAAGGAAATCTATGATTTTCACTGGTTTCGATTTTAATATAGAAATTTCTAATATATCTTACTAACATGTTCTTCCTTTCCAATTCTTATAACATTATCAACAAAACTCTCTATTTTTGATTCATGGCTTACAATAACAACCTGCTGCATATTTAACTGGTCTAAAACATCCCTTACCTTATCAAGCTGCTCAGAACTAAAACCGTCTGTTGGCTCATCAAGCATTAAAATATCTTTTGTCTTTATGTCTGAAACTATATCATTTATTACCCTATTTAATGCTAATCTGTATGACAAAGCAACTGAGGTTTTTTCACCTCCGCTTAGGTTTTCAACATAAGTTTCATAACCATTCTGCTCGATTATTGGAGTAAATTCGTCATCCAATCTTACAGAAATTGTTTCATCCTCTATCAAAACATTGAACCATGTTTTAAATAACTCATTAAATTGCCTGTAGACCTGAAGCATGATATGCCTTTCCATTGTGCTCATTAAATTTAAAAAATAATTTTCAAGCCAATTATGAAGTTCAATTAAATAATTCAATTTTTCTTTTGCTTTTGCTTTTTTATCAACCTCGTCTTCCAATGTTTTTATAATACGATTTAAGGATTCACTTTCCTTTTCTAATCCGGTTTTTTCTATATCAAATTTCTTTTCTTCCTCCAATACCATGTCTAATTGTATTTTAACTATTTTATAATCCTCTTCAACATTTTTGATTTCATCAATTTTTTTATTAATATCAATCTTTTTTGCGTTAATATCCCCAATATTTTTCTTTAGCTCAATCCGTTCTTTTTCAAGTGTCTCTTTTTCTTCCTTTTTTTCTTTCATATTTTGAATTTTTAATTTTATTAATTCTATTTTGCTTTCTGATTTTCTCAATGCCTCTCTTTCTTTTTCTATGGTGTCTAACTTATTTCTAGTGTTATTTTCTTTTTCAGAATAAAAATCTATGTTCTGTTCGGATTCTATAATATTCCTAATTTCCCAATCACTAATAGAATTTTTGTGCTCATGCTCTACATTCTGCAGGCATAAAGGGCACTTATCTATTTCAGAGACTTTTTTGATTATTTCCTCCGATTTAATTTGATTTATTTTGTACTCATTTAGCTTCTGTTTTATATTTTCTAATTCTTCATTTAATTTTTTTATATTATTTTCCAAATTTTGTATTTTCTCTTTTATTTGATTTCCATCTTCAATTTTTTCTTTTTCTAAATTCTTTTCAAGCTCCAAAATTTGCTCATTTAACATTAATATTTTTTTATTATTATTGTTATGGTCATTAAGATTATTTCTTAATTCTAATTCAAGAATCTCAAAATTTTTCCTTAACTTGTTTAATTCATTAATTTTGTTTTCGTATATTGAGATTTTATCTCTTTTTTTATTAACATTTTCTTTTGCCTTTTCAACTTTAGGAATGATAATTTTTATTTTTTCATTTAAATTGTAAAATTCCTTGTTCATAGAATCAAACTCTTTTTTCTTCTCTTCTAAATCAGAAATAAACCCCTCAAACTCTTTTCTCTTTTCTTTTATAGATCTTATAAATATTGATGTATTTTCTCTAATTTTTTTGTATTTATCTATGTTGAAAACTTTTCTTAAAGTATTTAACCTAGAATCCTTGTCTTCCATAAGAATTCTCTTCATCTCTTCCTGCGGAGTATAAACAGTATACCTGTATATCAGGTCCTTGCCTTTTGCAACCAAATCTTTAGGATAACCCAATAAATCAAATATCTGGCTCTTCATCTCAACAGGACTCAATTCTTTTTTTATTCCATTAGTTATAATATACCCAGTTTCCTGCTTTATAGCATCTTTACCTCTTTTTAGGTTTCTCTTAACCAATATATCTTTGCCTTCTAATTCAAAATTCAATTCCACAGAACCTTCTTTTTTTCCATGTCGCAGCAAAGATGCTGCTGGAAGTTCAGAAGGCTTAGAACCAAACAAAGCAAACTCTATTCCCAACAATATAGTTGATTTACCAGAACCAATATCTCCAGAAAGAAGCAAAGAACCTGTAGGGAAATCTATTTTTTGATCAACATAGCTTCTAATATTGTTTAATTTAATAGATTTTAATAACATTTCCCCCTCAAATAAGAAATATGTAAAAGGTTATAAATTTTTATATATAACTCATTCAACAAGCTTTTTCTTCATACTCTCTATTATCTCCACAGGACTCGGATCTACTCTATTCCCTAATGCCATATAGTATGAGACAAAATCTCCTAAATAAATAGTAGAGAACATTCTTGCTAACAAACTCTCACCTTGTGTTTGAACTTCCTCTACCTCTACATGTTCTTCCATTATTTCCTTACAAATATCCATTCTTTTCTTTATTCTATTATTATCATTTTTGTCTCTTATCATAACAACAATAAACTTATGGTCCATGCTTTTATAGCCAGCTATTTCATTATGATTCATCTCTGAGAAAACATTATAGAAAGCTGGCATCTTTGCATTTTCATTTATCTGCGTTTTCCATCTAAAAGCAATTGCTCCTAGAGCTTCAGAAGCATAAATTATAGGAATTTTCTCTTTAAGTTTCTTGGATAATTCCTCTCCTTGATTATTAAACTTGTCCGTTTGCTTTAAAATCTCCAGCATCTCATTTAGATCTTCATTCTTTACCCTGACTATATTTGAATTGTGTAAAACTCCCAAAGCTGGAAAGAATGTATATCCTAATGCAGCTCTTGGTTGCAATCCAGAAGGAATCGTTATAACCTTATCACATTCGTCTGCTAGCTTACCGCCTGAAGTAATTCCAATTATTTTTGCATTCTTTTCTTTGGCATCATTTAATGAAGATAAAGTTTCTTCGGTGTTGCCTGAATAAGATACAGCAAATACTAAACTGTTTTCATTAACAAAGTTTGGAAGCTTATAGTCTCTATTGACATAAACGGGGATATTTGCATCTTTCAAATAAATCCTTAATAAATCGCCACCTACAGCACTTCCTCCCATACCCGTAACAACAATATTATTTACTTGGCCAGAAACAGAGATTCCTCTTGGCAAATCTAAAGCTTCCCTGCATTGTTTTGGGAAATCCTTGATAACTTGCAATAAATTTTGGCCGTCTAGTGTCATTTTATTTTTTATTATGATTAAAATATAAATAGTTTACTATTTTCAGGTCCTATAGTTATTATCCATATTAGGTAACAAACGTGTTGAGATGGAAGATAATAGGTGGATGGGTTTGTTGAAGAAAAGCCCTTGATTTAAGAGGAGGATTTTTTAAAATACTAATATTAACTATATAGTGGTTACAAAATAGAAAGATTTAAATACTTGAAAAATAGAGATTCAAATATGTCCCTAATGGATATGGTTCAAGGTTTGGAAAATGCTTTAGAAGTAGTTGTAGATAGATTAACTCCTGCAATTCAAGAAGAAAGGAGAGCATTAGGACTTCAATACCCTGAAGATATAGCTGTAAAAGCGGAAATAGATTCTCTACAACCCTTTGCATCTCACTATTCTGAAGAAGACTTTATTAGAATAAATTTTGCTCAACTTTTCACTAATGAAAATGGATTTTCAGATGAATCTTCAGCAAGAGCTCAAAGACTTGCAGAATACGTAAGCCGCGTCTCCGTGATTAGGAATAAACACTCTCCCACATTGGAAGAAACAGTTCTTATTTTGGAATATCCTTCAGACATTACACATTTAACCTTTAATTACTTACCAGAAGAAGAATCAAGGCAACAACATGAATCTATACGAGATTGGGTTGCGGGCAACGTAACTACAGCACAAGAAAATCTTGAAGTAATAATCCCATTAGCTACAGAAGCTGTAAAGGCTGGTAAATTCGACGAAACTATTCTGTGGTACTTGAGACATGAAACCGAGCATTATGTTTCACCAAACAAACCAGTAAAAAAGAAATTAATGGACCAATATTTCCGTATGGTTGCGGATCTTAAAGTGAAAGAATTAAGTGAGTTAGATTGGGAAGAAATACAAGATTTCAGATACCAACTTTTGCAAAATAAAATAGAAAATAATGCTAGAGAAGAAGCAATGGGTTTGTTCTTTGTTTATGTTCCACAAGGAGAATGGTCAGAAGAAGCAATTGATGCAGCTGCTAGGACAATAAAAATGGACTTAGACTCTTATAATCCTTCCGTATTTTTATCTGAAGCGCTAAATTATTTTATTTCAATGGAAAATGCTAAAAGAGTTAAAGAAGGACGTAGAGACTTAATTCATCCTGAAGGTGATGAATTTAGGCATATGATGAAAGAAACTTATCCAAAAGCACATGAATTATTACCTCCAATAAATCCGCAAGAAGTGGATATGGATTTTGTCCGCCGTTCATTGTATACAGAATTACCAAAGTTACAAGTTTTATATTCACAAATTGCTAATGACACAATAGATGGAAATCAAGCACACCTAAAAAGTGCTATATCAAAAAGTTAATTCAAAATCCGCATAACGCCAACTAATTCTACTATCAAACTTCATAATCACTTCTCAGCTTCGCATAATGTACCAACTTTACAGCCAAAGCTCTTTAAATTCTTAATTTATGTCCAAGACGACTCAAATAGATAATTTTTAAATCCTTAAAACAAAATTCTGAACATTTCCAAGTACTATAGTCAATAACAAATTTTATAAATGATCCTCTATTCCTTAACAAAGAGAAATGTAGGTAATTGCTCACCTGAATCTCACAACTTTAAATTAATAATAATGGAAGCTAAAATGGGAATGTATCAACATATCAGGCAAATTTGGAAAAATCCAAAAGAAAATCTTGGAGATATTTGGCAAAAACGAATTCTAGAGTGGAAAAACCAAGATGTTACTGTAAGGACTGAAAGGCCAACAAGGATTGACAGAGCTAGATCATTAGGATATAGAGCAAAACAGGGCTATCTTATAGTAAGGCAAAGAGTTGTTAGGGGTGGAAGACAAAGACCAACAATAAGGCATGGAAGAAGAAGCAAGCATTTTGGACAAAGAAAGGATGTAGATAAAAGCTACCAGTCAGTTGCAGAAGAACGTACAGCAAGAAAATATCCTAACTGCGAAGTTCTAAATAGCTATTATGTAGGGGAAGATGGAAATTATTTTTGGTATGAAGTTATTTTAGTTGATAAATCTCATCCACAAATTCTTGCAGATTCAAGAATAAACTGGGTTTTTAAGTCGCATCATAAAGGCCGTGTTTTCCGCGGTTTAACTTCTGCTGCAAAGAAATCCAGAGGTTTAAGAAGCAATAAAGGCAAAGGTGCAGAAAAATTAAGGCCTAGCAGGACTGCAAATCTTAAGAGAAGGAAATCATAGAAATAGAATTAACCGATTTCTAGGATGCCAAAAATGCAAGGCATTTTTGTGCATATTATTGAAACTCAACCTTCAAATTCTTCAGTTCTCTAATAACATCTAAATAACCTTCTGCAACATCTTTTTGTTTTATCTCATTTATTTTATTTCCAACGTTTTGAATAAATAAAGAAATTTCCTTTATTAAACTATCTTCATTTTTGATTACAATATTAACATAGTTATCCACTATTAATTCTCTATTTTCACTATCTTTATGAATATTTTTTTCCATTTTCCTAAGATACATTAAAATATCTTCAGCAGCTCTTTCTGAATCAGAAATATTAACTATTTTAAATATCTCTTTATCACTACCATCATTAAAAAATATATCTAATTCTACTTTATCTTCCCTAGGGAAAAATTTCCCTATACTAATTTTTTTAATTTCAAGGCTTACTATCTTCATCAAACTTAAAGTCCTCAAATAAATGTTCAGTCTCGTCTTTTTTTCCCCTTACCTTACTCTTTATAAAACCCCAGCTATAGCGTGTTATAGTTCCCAAAATTATCAAAACAAGGATTGTTGTTGCAAGCAATGGCTTTGAGGCAACATAACCTGCTGCTCCAACAACTGCACCCGTAATTGAAGACATACCATCAGCAGTTTTCTTTATTACATTCCTGTTATCATCAATTTGAACATCTTGTATTACATTAACTGGTCCAGTTACCTCTGTAGAATCCTCAGACAAGACACCTTCATCAGTACCTTCACTCTGGACACTATCTTCAACAGCATCTTCTGGCAATATAATATCATAAGTCCCTTGAGGAACCTCTTTTGACAAATCAATTGTAATTTTTTCTCCTGGCTCTAAATCAATTTTTTTATTTATTAAGTATGTATCTTCGTCACTTTCTAGTATAATGGTTGTTTCATCATCATACTCAACATTACCTACATTTTCAATATGCACAAAACTGTCTTCCTGCTTCATAACTATTTTCCTTAAAACTCCCATTATAAAGCTATCCTGTTTTTTTATGTCCTCAAACACGCTCAGTAAAAAATAATTCCCGGGTATCTGATTTTTCTCCGTCCTAAATTCAAAATGATTAGAGCTTTCTACCTGTTTTTCTGCAATAACCTTTTCATTAGGATCAAAAACCTTGACATTTATATTACCATCCATAACATTACTCTTATGGTCATACAAAATAATCTTAACCTTGAGGTTATCTCCAGGCATTAAAATGTCATTTTCAAATATGTTTGTTATTCTTGTAGGTACGGGTTTTATATTAACATTTAATATTTTATCACCATAATTGTCATATTTATCCCTTACAACTATAAGCATAGGGATAAATCCTGTTTCAGCACCCTCATCTAATTTAATTGCATGCTCAAATCTGCCTGAGGTAATATTAATATTATATTCCTTGTTTCTAAAACTTATCTCTACTTCACCTTTTTTTAGAGTTTCGTTGCCAGCCTTCCTTGCCTCCCCCAGAATGATTATATTTTCCCCTGGCTTTGCCTCCAGATTTTCATCTATGATTAGATTTATATTATCTGTTACTAAAAATTTACCTGACTCTGCAGCCGCAATATTTTCCCCATCACTTACCTCAAAACTTGATCTCAATCTACATTCCCCTATCATAGATTTTGACAAAGACAAATCAGGAACAGTTAATTGAGTTCTAAAGCCAGCTTCTAAGCTTAATGGTATTGTATAGTACTGTAGATTATAATTCTTACATATAATATTCATGTTAAAAAAACCATCATAATCCTGCTCTTCCTTAATAGATACAATAGGAGAAATCTTGTCCCCAAGATTATAAACAGTTTTTTCTGGAAGTGTTATGCTTATATCTGCAAAAGCTACTGGAATGATAAATAATAGCAAGAACTGCAAAACAAAAAACCTCTTTAAATATTTCATAACAACTTTACCGTAATAACTGATATAAATAGTTTACTGTTAGGTTTAACTCTTACAAATCCCTAAGTCAACTAAATAGCAAAAAAGGAAAATTTTTAAATGAATTAATACTCCAGAGTAATATGGCAGATCATCAATCAGGTCATTTATATCAAATCCGTGTGACAGGTGACTTACTTCAACAAGGTACAATGACCCAAGCAACACATAGTGTTCTTGCTTTAGATGTAATGGGAGATGCAGTTGAACCGGGACAACCTAGGAGGATTTACTTTGAAGATAATGGTCATTCGGTAACACCTTGGGAGAATATGTTATCTGAGGATGTTCCGTGGTATAATGGTGGACGCATAAGAGCAGAAGATTTACAAAAGCGAATAGATGCTATTGATGAGATTATATTGGGAAGTAGTATAGCCCAACTTGCAGAAGGGGTTAATTCATATTTTACCAGGACAAGAGTAGACCCTAGAGATGAGGGTATCGTTTATTATGGAGAACATAAATATACAACAGCTGGAAACATGTCAAGTGCACATGTACAATTAGTTCCAGAAGAAAAAGCTAAAGATTTATTTCCATATTTAATTGCACTTTTTGATGTGACACAAAAGATAAAAGACCCGCTTCAAGGTATCAAACAAGAAGTAGACACCATTAAAAGTAATTAATTTTTTATCTGGAGAGGTAATTCTATCCAAGATCTTTATATTTTTCCGAGGTTGGTGCGAAAATAACAAAATAAGATTAAAGCTTTAACTCTAAGTAACGTCTTAATGTTGTGTTTTAATCCAAGTAAACAAGTTACAATATTTCTATGATGTGGTTTTCTGCATCTTAT
>JADFLA010000037.1 GCA_022564635.1 Nanobdellota archaeon
TATTAGCCAGTTCTGGTCTTTGTAAGAATTTATGTATGCCATTTTATCACCTCTTTTTTAGACGACAATTATGCTATTTTTAGACGAGAACTAGTATTTATATTTTATGAATTGTGGGACAGCCTGATATCTTTTACGACGTTTTTGAAGAAAAACTTAGGTTGAGCGGAGTGAGCCGTAAAAAAATTGTTATAGGTCCTTTTTATCTCCACTAAAACAATATGCTCAACAAATAGGCTTCAACGATAAGTTTAAAAATAAGCGATTAATTCTAATGGAGAGAATGGGGCGTTGCTCCTAGCATGGGATTATAAAAACATGAAGCTGTGGGGTAACTTGGCTAGCCTTTCTGGTTTGGGACCAGATGATCCCGGTTCAAAAAGACTCGTCAGAAGCAATATGTTATGCTACTGGGGCTGTGAAAGTCCGGGCAGCCCCATTTTAAAATTGAACATACTAACTATCTAAACATAAAAAACAAAAACAATGAATTTAATTAACACTTTCAAAATTTAAAGATCAATATAGATAATCAATTAAAAAATCATTAATCAAAAATTAATTATAATAATGTAAAAAATGGAGAAAATAGATAAATTAGGCCCTGCAAAAAGGTTTGGAGCAAGGTATGGAAGCAAACCAAAGTATATGTATGCTAAAATAGAGAAAGAGCAGAGGAAAAAACATAAATGCCCTTACTGCAACAATATAGCAGTTAAAAGAGTGGCTGTAGGGATATGGCATTGCAGGAAATGCAATTCTAAATTTACAGGAAAAGCGTATTCTATTACTAAGACTATAAGTTTTGAAGAACCCAAAGAAGAAAAATTAGAAGAGGTTATAGAGGAGGTTGCTTAATATGTTAGATTACAAATGTTTTCAATGCAATAAAAAAGTTGCACAAGATTATTTGAGAAAAAAGATTAGATGCCCTTATTGTGGAAGCAAGATACTTTTTAAGTCAAGAAGCGTTACCACAAAAGTAAAAGCAAGATAAAATGGTAGAAGTTTCTCAAGAAGCGGAAAAGAAGCTAAATCAATTGCAGATGTTAGAGCAGAGTATGCAAAATCTATTAATGCAAAAACAGCAATTCCAATTACAACAAGTAGAAATTGAATCAGCTTTGAAAGAGTTGGAAAATGTTAATGAAGCTTATAAAATCATAGGGAATATAATGGTACTGTCAAAAAAAGATGATCTTAAGTCTGATTTAACCTCTAAGAAAGAGATTGTTGAGTTAAGGATTAAAAATATGGAGAAACAGGAAAATCAGCTAAGAGAAAAAGCTTCTAAATTACAAAATGAAGTTCTTAAGGGGATGAGTAAAGATTGAACTAAAAATGGAACATAAAGAGAAAGAAAATATAGGGACAACGTTAGATGAATTAAAAGATGATGTAACTGTACCTAAGAATGTAAGGTTAAAGATTGGAAAAATTATACAGGTTCTTAATGAGAAAACAGAGAAGGATATTAAAGTCAGCAAGGCCCTTAATGAGTTGGAGGAAATTGCTGATGATGTGAATTTGCAGTCATATGCAAGAACCCAAGTATGGAATGTTATAAGTGCATTAGAAAAAATAAAACCATAATGAAAATAGCTCATCAAATTAAGACAAAAGTTTTTTCTTATGAAAAATTTAATGATAATGATAAAATAATTCTTGATAAATTTCTGCAATTATTACCATTTAATCTTAAAGATCAGAAAATAGAGCTTAAAAGAACAGAGGCTTTTGGATTTAATGATAATAGAATAACAATATTCGAGGTTATATTAGCAAAAGAGAAACATACTAAACAATATCTGGAGAATTTAATAAAAAATATAGATGAAGAGCAGAAAAAATTAATTTTAGAACAATTAGAATCAAGGCTGGATGATAATCTTGATTTTTTCTTGAGGTTTGACAAAGATGAGTATTTGAAAAATGATAAACTTAAGCTTACTGATTCTGGTAATTGCTTTCATATTAAGATAAGCGTAGCTGCTTTTCCTAAGAAGAGAGAGATTGGGTTGGGAATTGTTAAATCTATTTTTAAATAAAATCTAATGATTATTGTTACTTATTAGTAGTTGTAAAATAGAAAGGTTTAAATAGGGGTTAATCATCTCTAGCCATATGATACTCTGGAATTCACGAATTGGTCTAGAAAGTGTAATAGCCTTAAATCAGGCATTAGGAAGAAAAGTACAGGGACATGAAGATAGATTGGAGATGTTAATACCACTTTATACTAAATTAGGAGGGACAAGGGTAGAGGAACTTACTAGACAAGAAGGGATGACTGAATATGAATCTGATAGAAATATAAGAGATAATATTGTTAATATTGAGGGTATTGATAATGAAAATCCTTCGGAAACTGAGCCTGAAAACGTTCAACATAGTAACAGTTCTGCTTTTTTACTAACAAAAGATGGGTTTGTTGTTACTGCTTACCACGGTATTAAAAATTATGAAGAGGCATGGGATAGAATGGAAAGGGAAGATCAAGATCTTGCACATAATCTGCGTCAATGGCTTCCAAAAATGAGGCTGAAATACGCTATTGTTGATCAAGCCGGCCATAGGTATCCTATAGACCCTACTTTTAGAGTAACTGATCCGGTACATGATCTCGCTATAGTTAAGGCAGTCATAGGACCTGTGCCTGGAAAGGAACCTTACCCAATTAACGTAAATGTTGCCGTTGATGATTTGGAGATTGGTGAGGAAATAAGATTGCGAGGATTAACAGATCAAGAATTATACAATCAATATGGACAGGTTATTAATTCTGCACGTGACACTCAAATTAGATATCCTAGAATGGGGGATGAAACTCATAACTTAAAAGATACATTTATAACTAACGCTTACGGTGTACCCGGATTTAGTGGGGGTGTTTTTGATAGAAAAGGAGAGTTTGCAGGTTTAGCTTTATATATTATTAGAGATGAAAACAAAGAAATGGGTTACGTTGGAGGAGCTAAGGTTCATCACATTTTAAATCTTATTTTTGATGCAGCACTTATAGTAGAAAATGGGGTTTTGAATGCTATTAGGTCACGCGGACAGTAATGATATGAATATTGAAGAAGCTCGATTTATAGCACTCTTTAGAGTTTGGTTTATATCCAATTAAATTACCTAATAAGAAGTTATTCAGTAAAATCGTATTAATTTTCCATATTGAAAATAATTAACTTTCATTATTCTCTTTCTTTACCTTTTAAACGCATTAATAACAGTTCCAATTCAAATTAATACATAAATTAGCTTTATTACACTATTTTAAGAGTTATTTAGTTTATAAAGTTTATAAAACTATGTGATAATATATAAAAACTTAAAATAAACCAAAATAATCCTTTTTTTCCTAAAAGAAGCCCTAAATATGCCTATTTACTTATATCTATAATAATAAAGAATTTAAATAAGTGTCAATTCATAGTGGCTAAACTTGGGGGTAATTTAATTGTTAGAATCAGTAAAACAAGCTAAAATAGGAAGTATAGTTCCTGTATACAAAGAAATTTATGAAGAAATGGATGCTTTAGAGTACTTTAAGAAGCTATCAAGCTACGGGAATAAGAAGAATTCTATATTTATGCAGAGCAATGAAAAGAGTTTTGGTTCTGCAAATCCTTGCTTAGTTGTTATAGGCAAAGATGATGATTTTGAAATCATAGCTTTAAATAATTTAGGAAAGAAATTCCTGAATTTTATTAAGAAAGACTTCAAGTTTTGCGATAAGGCTACATATTCTAAAGGAAAAATATATGGTACTTTAACACCTACAAGAAAATCTGTTGCAGAAGAAGAAAGGCTTAGGTTGAAAACACATATGGATATTATAAGAACAATCGCTTTCAAATTCAATCCCACAACAAAACCTTTTATGCCATATTGTGGAATGTTTGGTATGATTTCTTATGATTTTGTCAATCAAATAGAGGACTTACCAAGAAATGAAGAGGATATAATTAAAGATCCTGATTATGTACTTTATTTCCTTGATAATATGTTTATTGTTGAGCATAAAACCAAGAAAACATACTTTGTGGCAAATGCCTTAGTTATAGACAATAATAAGGAAAAGACTTACAAAGATTGCAATAAAATTATTAATAATTATGAAAAACTTATGTCTAAAAAAGTGCCTAAAGGGAAAAAACCCAAGAAAAAAGAATTAAAGATAAGCTATGATACAAGTAAAGATGAATTTACTGGAGTAATTAGAAGCTTAAAAAAACACATAAATGAGGGAGATATTGTATATGCTGCACCATCAAGGACAACTATTTTAAATTATAATTCAGAGCCTCTTGATTTATATTCTGAGTTAAAAACTAGTAGTCCGGGCAATACAATGTTCTATGTTAATGACGGATATGGTGTATCTATTAGCTCTGGTGCAACATCATTTTTAAGCGTTTTAGGAGATTCAGAAAAATCATTGGAATTAAATATTTACACAAGTAAAGTGCCTAGAGGCATAACAGAGGATGAAATAGACAAAGATTTGGATAATAAATATGAGGCTATGTTAAAGGTTGATGATAATGAGATTGCTTACAATACAATGTTAGTAGATGCTGCAAGGAATGATGTTGCTAGAGTCTCAAGACCAGGAACTAGGTATGTGGATAAGTTATTTACAGTTGATAAGCTAGCTAAGTCCCAATATTTTACTTCTAATGTTAGAGGAGTTTTAATTGAAAATTTTGATGCTTTGCATGCATATTTAGCAACTATAAATTTTGAAAAAGGCATTCCAAAAATAAAATCTATGCAATTGCTTAGAAAACTAGAGAAAACAAAAAGGTCTTTTACTGCAGGCTCTGTTGTTTATATTTCTCCAGAGAAAGAAATGCTTAGTATGACAATAGAACCGATAAGGGTTAAAAAAGACAAAATATATTTTGGGACAAGTTTTAGAGTATTTCATAACAGCAATGATGAAAAAGAGTTTAAAGCAAGAGATATCAAAGACGCAGAACTCCTAGATGCTATTAAATCAGCAGGTGGTTTCAAATGAGAATTTTTTTAATAGATAATTTGGGTTTTACTTACAATCTTATAGACGAGTTTAAGAAAAAGGATTGTGAGGTTGTTAGTTACAGAAATAATGTTGATATGAAGACAATAGATAATGCAATAACAAAATTTAAGCCTAATCTTATTGTTATTTCCCCAGGGCCTGAAAAGGATACTGGAAATTCTGTTGATGTTATAAGAAGCTATTGTGGAAAAATACCCATTTTTGGTGTTGGTTCAGGTAATTTATGCATAATAGATGCATTTGAAGGTAAGGTTAATACAAGTCCAGTTTCTCATGGCAAATTAAGCGAGATAATGCATGATGGCAAAACTATATTTAAAAAATTAGATAATCCTTTTAATGCAGGAACATACAATAGTTTGTCCGGATCAGATATACCCTTAAGCCTAGAAGTCTCTGCAAGAAGCGAAAATGATGTTGTTATGGGAGTAAGGCATAAAGAGTATTTTGTAGAAGGTATCCAATTTGATCCAGCTAGTTTATTAACTCTACAAGGAAGCTTGATTATTGAGAATCTTATAAAGGAAGCAGAGAAAAAATAGTGTAAAAATCCATGGGGTAATATTAGAATTTAAATACTAAAACATATTCTATACTACTATGTCAAATATAGAAGATATTGCGAATGACCCGGAGTGGCAACCTTCTTCAGTGATATGCGCACCTATACAACCTCCTAGCTATTTTGATAGGGTGTCAGATATTGTTGTAGTCGTCAAACAGCTTAACAATGGACTTTTATATGCAATTCCCCAAAACAAGAGTGGCAAAACGTTATTTAAAAACGCAAGTTATTCTGTTGGTAGTGTACCAGTGTTAAATGATCAATATAAAATTATAAACCTTGCAAAGAGACAAACAAGAGAACGCCCAGGATTCTTTGCCACATTTGAATATGAAACTGGAGAAACACCGGATGGAAATAATGCAGCAAGAATCGAATACACAACATGGCATAACCCCATAATTGGAGAGAATGGGTTAACTGCCCTAATCAGTCTTTATGCTTGGCAAGAAAATGATAACGGTAAACTTGAATTACACCTTAATGTTGCTTCTAATAACCCTGCCGATAGATCTATGAGAATGAAAATATTTCCTCCAGATGAATTTGGAGGCCACTTGGATTTTGATAAGGAAGGTGTGTTATTAAAAGCACCTTTTGGATTTTACGAAGCAGGTGAAAACCCAACAAATCCTTTGAGAAATATTTATCTAGCTACTTTAATGGATTCTAAGGTTGATGTACTACATACAGCAATGGCTTTAGTTAAAGGATTCCCCAATCAACCTATAGAACAACTTGTTCAATACAAATAATAATGATAATACAAGAGAAAAAATAATAAACTCCTATTTCTTCACATTTTAACATAATGCTAAAAGAAATTTATCAAAAACTCTATTCTCACTTTGGTCCTCAGCATTGGTGGCCTGTAACGAAAGATAGAGAGATTATTCCTAAGTATCATAAAAACATTAATTTAAATGAAAAACAAAAACTAGAAATCTGCTTTGGAGCAATTTTAACTCAAAACACCAATTGGAAGAATGTCGAGAAAGCAATAGTTCAATTAAATAAAAATCAATTAGTAGATATTAAAAAAATAATAAAAATCAATAATAAAAAATTAGCAGAAATAATTAAAAGTTCTGGATATCATAATCAAAAAGCAATTAAATTAAAGAATTTTTGTTCATTTTTAATAGATAATTATAATGGAAATTTGAATTTATTTTTTAAAAATAATATAAAAATATTGAGAGAGGAATTGTTGTCTATTAATGGTATTGGTCCTGAGACTGCTGATTCCATAATTCTTTATGCAGCAAAAAAACCAATATTTGTAATTGATGCTTATACCAAAAGAATAATGAATAGAATCGGTTATAAAGAAGAAACTTATGAAGAATTGCAAAAGTTATTTATGGATAATTTAGAATTAAATGAAAAACTATTCAATGAATATCATGCTTTATTAGTAGAATTAGGAAAGAATACATGCAAAAAGAAGCCATTATGTCATAAATGTCCAATAAATAAAATGTGTAATTATCATAAATCAATATATTTAAATAATAAAAAATAAAAAAATTTAAAATGGTTTTTGAGCAAATAATAGCAATTATTGTATTTGTTCTTGTATTGGTTTTTATCTGGGGTATATTTAAGAAATTGTTTAAGCTGTTGTTCTATGCAGGAATTATAATCTTTTTACTTCTTATGGCTAATACTTATTTTATTTACCAGGACTTTAAAGATTTAAGGGAAAACTTTGGTGTTTTAGAAAAGAAAGTAATTCTTAAGGATGATGATGAGGTTTTGACAGGGTTAGTGCTTAATGAAGATACTAAGTTAATGACGAATAAACAATTGAATGATTACTCTTTATTTTTAAAAGATAATAATTATGAAGAAATATTGGGTAATAGCTATAAACTAATGGTATTTGATGTTGATATTATATCAAATATTCATGATGAAATAGAAATGGATGGTCGAATTATACCCCAAAACCAAGCAATTACAATATTAAAATCAAAAAATACTGATGCAGAGGAAAAAGCAGAATTATTCAGCACAATTTTAGCAGATCAAATCTTAAGTTCCAGAAATCCCTTGTTTTTCTTTTCAGAATTTAAAAATGGAAATATTATGATTTATCCTGAGACTGCTTTGTTCAAAACTGTAAGATTTATTCCTCTATCATTTATTAAGGATGTTGGAGAAAAGATTTTTGATAAAACTAAGGAAAAAGCACAAACTTTTGTAGTGGAAGAATAATAGAAGTTGGTGCGAAAGTCGGTGCTTGTGCGTAATTTGCCAATGCATATATCTCCAAAGGATTGTGTACTACGACCTGAGCAATGCAAAGCATGCGAAGTTGAGAGGCATGCTAAGGCCTCGCACAAGCACGAGTTAGAGTTTCGCACCAACTTCAGAATAATAATAAATTATTTAAATAAGTAAATAATAAGTAAACCAAAAGAGGTGTAATATGGGTATTCTTGATAAGGTTATGTTCTGGAAGAAGAAAGATGAATTTGCAGATATAGGTCTGGGAGATAAAGGAGATTTGGCTTTCGGGAATGAATTAGGCGCTGGTCAACCACCTGGTGCACCTGGTCTTGGTCCTGCTCCCGGTTTAGGTCCAGAACCTGTGGGCCAAGGTTTAGGGCAACAACCCGCTCCAGCTATGCCGCCTCCAGGACCTACAATACCTTCTTTTAGTCAACCTCCACCTGCGCAACCGAGTTATAGTCCACAGCAAGATTTAGAATCTAAGAACCTTGAAGTTATTTCTAGCAAATTAGATGCCATAAGAGCTTCTATAGAGAGCTTAAACCAAAGATTAGCTAATTTAGAGGCTATTGCAAGAGGAGAAGAAGAGGACAGCAGAAAGAGAAGGTATTATTAATTTTTATTCTTTACAATTTTCTCCAATTCCCATTAAATCATCTTTGTATTTTTCTCCATATTCCTCTGGTTCAACTTCAAATCCAAATAGTAAATCCTCAAATAAATTTAACCTGGGGATAATTTTAACATCCCCACTTTTTCTTTCCAGCTCAATAGTTTCAGTAAATAAACATCCAGGATCTACATTTAATGGTTCAGGATAAAACACAACATATTTCGGTGGTGTTTTTAATTCCTGAATAGATGTTTCTACTTTTAGTATTTTTTCTAAATTATCCTGTGTAGGTGTTTGAGTAGGTTGAGGTGCTGTTGCAGTACCAGGTTGTACTAAGTAAGAAATAGCTACTGCTCCAGTTATCAATGCCCCTAAAATTAATGGTTTATAAGATATTTCCATATTATTAAAGTTAATATAGAGTTTGTTTTAAACATTTCTAAATTTTTCTCACCAAATAATTATTTCATTTAAACCCTAATTTCTTGAAGATAACTTTAAATATCCATTCCTTTATTCTTAATTTATGAAAAATAAATATATAGTTGTTTTCTCAACAGCATTAATAATTAACAAAATAAATAGAAACATATTTATACAAAGATATTAAATTTTAAAGCATGGAAGAAACTTGGTATGATGAGGAAGAAGATATCTTGAATATAGAATTGAAGAAAAAAGAATATTGGAAAACTGTAGAACTGCCAAATGGAATAAACATTGATATTGCGAAGGATGGCTCAATCACTGGAATTGAGATTTTAAGAGCAAGTAAAGTCTTTTCTGGAGATGTTAAGAAAGTAATTGAACAGGCAAAGCCTTTAGTTGCATAACAATCTTTAAATATTCATTCCTTTATTCTTAATTTATGAAAAACAAATACATAATGGTTTTCTCAACAGCATTAATAATCATTTTATTTGATCAAATTACAAAATTTTTAATTAGAATTAATTTTCAATTGAATGAAACTTTTCCAATAATAAAAAATATTTTCCGTTTGACTTATATACATAACTTTGGAGCTGGTTTTGGTATTTTGCAGCAACAAAAATGGATTTTAATATTTATTTCTCTAATTGTTATTGGAGTTATTTTTTATTATTTTGATAGAATTAAGGATAAAGAAATATTATTGCAAGTCCTTGTTGGTTTTGTTTTAGGAGGAACAATTGGAAACTTGATTGATAGAATAATTTATGGATTTGTAATAGACTTTATAGATTTTAGAATATGGCCGATATTTAATGTTGCGGATAGTTTTGTTACTATAGGAGTTATTGGGTTGATAATCTATTTGTGGGGAAAAGAGTAAATACAACAGAATATGATTATTGTCAATTTTAAAACCATGCCTAAATTTGATTATTTTTTAGAGCATTACTGAGATTTTTTAAATAAATTTCTATCAATCGCTGTGTTAGTTCTAGCTGCCTGCTATATTTAATATCTTCCGGCATGTTTTCATTCACATAATCTTGAACATCCTCAATGTATTCTTCCAAAATGAGTGGCCCCTTAAATGTTTTTAATCTAAAATTAGAATCAGCTTTCTCGACAAAACTTTTATAATCAGAGAGATCATCCCTTACTGCTTTTGGGAAATCAGAATAATGTGCTGATTTCGGAAGTACGTGATCAGCCTCTAAACCTCTATAAACATCAGCACATAAATTTTCCAAAATTGAATTTACTTCTTCATTGATAATTTTTAAGGTTTGATATTTATTCTGTCCCTGAAACCTTTCACGATACACCATTTCTTTGGAAACTTCAAAATATAATTCTGTTAATGTTAGATTCCCTTCTTGTATAGCAGGTAATAATCTTCCTTCCAAGGTTTTCTCTGCTGGTTTTGAAGAAGTTGTTGTTCCTGGTGTACATGTTGATGTTAGAGAATATGGAGTTACTTGTGGAACGTGAATGTTGACTGGTCTTTGAAGGTTACCTGGAGTCAACATTAAGTAGCCTGCTAATACAACAGAAGATGCTAATTTATAAAGTCCTACCATATTTATAGCCTTTCTTAAAAAGTAAATCAAAACTTTATAAATCTTTATTGTAATTTAAAATATTAACAAAGAATTAATCACTTAACACAATCATCCTTCTTATAGCCTGCTTTCTTAGCTTCTTCCTTAGAATCAAACCAAACTGCATTTGCTTTCTTTATCTTTTTTGCCCAGTCGCATTTAGGCGCATGGTATTTAGTTCCGGATTTGCTTGCGATGTATTTTCCAGGTGAGAATTCTTTCTCAACCTCTTCAACAGCTTCAACTTTTTCTTTTTTAATACTAAAAAGAGAAATAAAAAATCCTACAATAGTTACAATAATAAATGGTAAAAATAAGTATACTTTCTCAGTTGAAATTGCTTTAATTAAAAGCATATCCAGGAATACAAAACCAAAAAATAGAGTAAGCAATATCCAAGCCCATCTGGAATCATTGTTAATACCTAAAGCTGAGATCATTGCTACAAGAAGAAGCACAAGCAAAATTAAAAATTCTCCATAAAAAGCAAATCTATGCAGATTAAAAATCATATTTATAAGTCCAAGAAAAGTTATTAGCAATATAATATACATAACAAATTTTGTAAATCCACCCATCTTAATTTAGGACAAAATATATCTCATATTTAAACATTTCTATTCTAGAGTAGTAAAAGAAATATTTAGTAATATTAAGTGGATTGGTTATTTTTAATCTGCCTTCGGCAAAGTTTATTTTTTGTTAAATTTAATTTTTCAATCTGGCTTCGCTTTCGCTCAGCCAAATTTTAGTGCGAGGCTTCGCTGTTCTGCCACATCGCTCAGCCTCACCTATTCACGAAAAAATCGCTTTGCGATTTTTTGTGTCCTGAAAATCTTTGATTTTCATGATATTCATTGAATAGATACGAGGCAAAAATTAGTGGCAGGACAATTTTTGCTGAGACTAAATTTTGTTGCCGAAGGCAACAGATTTAGTTTAAAACGAAATTAATGTCCCTTACTATCAAATTTAGAACTCTTCCATTTCAATTTTCTTTAAGTAGCCTTTGTTTTTTAAGAAAACAACTTGAGTTGGGGTGTATTTGTATAGTATATCTCCTTTGCCTTCTCCGGAATATTCCCAAGGTTCTACAATAACGATATCATTCTCCCTTACCCATAATCTTCTTTTTAATCTTCCAGGAATCCTACATATTCTTGTTTTTCCATCTAAACATCTAACACGCATTCTAGATGCGCCTAATCTTTGATCTAAAATACCTAATGTCTGGTCACCTCTAGGTAATTTAATTCTAGAAATTTCCTGTTGTTGTTTTTGTTCTTGTTCTTGTTGTTCTTTCTTTTTGCTCATGGTTTTGTAAACTTTTAGTTTGTTTATATAGTTTTCTACGAAGTTTACTTTTTTGGTAGGGTTATGGAAAAACAGTGGATTGACATTTTTAAACAAAATTGCTCAGAACCATTAAATTTTAAAATACGACTTAATTACTATATTGTATGGAACAAGGCAATGACTTGGAACAGATAGCACGAGACCCATTAGCCATATTTGATTGGATAACCGGGATGGTAATGGAACTATGTACAGAAGGATCCGGCACTTGCAGAAAGATATCAAGTACAATTAAACGGTACCTCTAGACTAAGAGCTTTGCTTGAATCAGCACCGTCAAGAACTGATCAGTATGAATGGATGAGGATTTTTATGGATAGGGCGGCAGATGAATACGGCGGTAACGTGCAAACAATGGTTCAAGTAATGCGAGAAACTATAGATAAAATGGAAGGAAGATACAACTGAATTTTTGGTTCTTAATAAAAAATTAAACCTTAAACCAATTATCCACTCCACTAACGAAATAATTAAATACTAGCTTATCTTAAACAATTCAATAGTTCTTGTAAATAGTTTTAGAAAGAGGGATTTCTACAAATTCACTATAAAATTCCGCAACATTTATAAATAAGTGGATAATTATCAAAGAAATGTATAATAATCCTTCTTTAGATGAGATGCTATAATTTAAGGCTTATTTTAGTCTAAGAAGGGTTATCTATGTCATAAAATTCAAATGCCCTGGTAGTGTAGCCTGGCGCAGCTTATTTAGAATTTAAAAAGTTGCAGGAACTATCATGAAGCCCTGTCGCGGCTTCGACCCGGGTTCGAAACGGCTTTGAAACAAAATTCAATTCAAGTTCACAAGTCATGAAAGTCCCGGCCAGGGCGTTTTTTTCAAAACGCCGCAAGTTCAAGGGCCGGTAGCTCAGCCTGGTAGAGCATCTGACTTTTAATAGATGTTAAATGACATCAGGTGGTCGCGAGTTCGAAAACAGATATCATGAAGTTGATGTTTGCTTGAAAGTCTCGTCCGGCCCATGTATGTTCAAACAATAATAAGGAGTTTTAGTGAAACAACGGAATTCCACCAATCTATGATTGGTGGAATGAGTAGTGCTCGAAAACCACCGATCAGTGAATTGCGAGCGACTCGAATTGCACGCGAGCTCGCGAGCGTGTCGCGAGCAGGCGTCGCTCGTCGCGTTCACGGTGGAATTCCGAGCATCAAAAACCACCCTGATTTGGGTGAGTAAATAAATAAGGTGCCACTGATCTGTTATCGGTGGTTTTTGACAGGATGAAGAAAAAATTCAAATCTGATAAACATATATTTATTCCAAAGCACTTACAACTTAGTGACAGTCAAAAAGAAAAGCTGCTGGAAAAGTACAACATCTCTGAAAAAGAACTACCAAGAATTTTAAAGACAGATCCAGCAATAATCTCATTAAATTCTAAACCAGGAGATGTAATAAAAATTACAAGAAAAAGTCAGACTGCTGCTGAAGCAGTGTTCTACAGGGTGATTGTTGATGTATAAATACGGTAAAACCCTAATACAAAAATATTTTGACGAACAGAGTTTCGTAGGTTCAGATATAGAGTCCTATAACTATTTTATGGAGAAAGAGTTAAACAAAATCATAGAAGAAAATAAGGAAATAGTACCAACAATTATACCCCATAACATAGACGACTTTAAAATAAGATTAGATAAAATATGGGCTGTGAAACCAGAAATTACGGAAGCGGACGGAAGCAAAAGAAATATATTCCCTATGGAAGCTAGATTAAGAAAATTAACTTATTCTGCACCTACTTTCATTGAGGTTAGTGCTCATATTAATGGTGTGCAAAGAGAAAGCTTTACCACACAAATAGGAAGCATACCCATTATGCTGAAAAGTAAGTTTTGCCATCTTTATAAGCTAGGAAAACAGGAGCTGATAGATAAGGGAGAAGATCCTGATGAGCCTGGTGGCTATTTTATAATTAATGGGACAGAGAAAGTCCTTATAACAATTGAGGATTTGGCTTCTAACAAATTTCTTATTGAAAAGCATACAACAGGCACATCGGAATTTGTAGGGAAACTATTTTCTGAGTATGGCTCATTTAAAATACCTCATACGGTAGAGAAGCTTAAAGATGGCATTTTCTATTTGACGTTTACTAGGGTAAAGAAGATTCCTATTATTGTTATAATAAAAGCTTTAGGATTGCTTAAAGACGAGGAAATTACCAAATTTATTTCAGATAAGGAGCAGTATGATGAAGTTATAATTAATCTCATAGAGTTTACAAGTATTAAAACAGAAGATGAAGCTTTGGATTTTATTGCAAAGAAAATAGGCGTTACACAATCAAAAGAGGTTAGGGTAGAAAGGATGAGAGATATACTTGACAAATATTTACTGCCTCATCTTGGAATAAAGAAGGAGGATAGAATTTTCAAAGCATATAACTTATGCAAGATGATCAAGAGATTTATAAGGGTATCAAGAGAAGAACTTGGTACAGATGACAAGGACCATTATATGAACAAAAGACTAAAGCTATCAGGAGACTTACTTGCAGATTTATTGAGGCTTAACTTGAAAGTGCTTATTGGAGATTTATTGTATAATTTCCAGAGAATGGTTAAGAGAGGAAAATTTCCTACAATAAAAAATCTGATAAGGGATAAATTGCTTACACAAAGGATTTATTCTGCTATGGCAACAGGAAATTGGGTTAGCGGTAGGAAAGGTATAAGCCAAAGAATTCAAAGACTAAACTATTTGGAAATGTTATCTCATCTGCAGCGTGTAGTAAGTCCGTTAAGTGCTTCTCAAGAAAATTTTCAAGCC
Source organism: Nanobdellota archaeon (assembly GCA_022564635.1). GTDB lineage: Archaea > Nanobdellota > Nanobdellia > Woesearchaeales > GW2011-AR4 > JACPJP01. Next base: position 14,651 of record JADFLA010000037.1, read on the forward strand.
AGGGAACTTCATTCTACGCATTTAGGAAGATTATGCCCGATAGAAACTCCTGAAGGGACTAATATTGGTTTAAGAAAAAATCTTTCATTATTATGCTCAATTTCAAATGAATCCAATGAAGAGGAAGTAGTAAAGCAATTGAAAAACTTAGGATTAAAAGCAATAAAATGACTGAAGTATACTTAAACAGCAAATTCATGGGAACTGTTGATGATGCAAGTAATTTTGTTACCAGGACCAGAGAAGAAAGAAGATCCGGAAATATAATCCCAAACCTAAATGTTTATCATAATGAGAAGGCAGATGAAATTTTTATAGAAACTTCAAAAGGTAGAGCCAGAAGACCATTAATAATAGTAAGGGATGGTCAGCCATTATTGACGGAAAAACACCTCAAGCAACTGGAAAAGAATGAAATTTCATGGAGTGACCTAATTAAGCAGGGCATAATAGAATATTTGGATGCTGCTGAGGAAGAAAATTCTTTAGTGGCTTTCTTTGAAAAAGACATTACACCAGAACATACTCATCTAGAAATTACATCTTTGGCAATGTTCGGTTTAACAACTTCTTTGGTTCCGTATGGAAACTTCAACCAATCCACAAGAGTAAATGCCGGTTCTAAAAACCAGAAGCAGGCTTTGGGTTTGTACGCTTCCAACTATGCAGTCAGGATGGATATGGATGTTAATTTGCTGCATTATCCGCAAGTTCCAATAGTAAAGACAATCATGCATGACATAAGCAATTATAGTAAGCATCCTGCTGGCCAGAATATTGTTGTAGCTGTAATGAGTTATAAAGGCTATAATATGGAAGACGCAATAATATTAAACAAGGCATCTATTGAAAGAGGTTTTGGAAGGTCTACTTACTACAGGCCTAGCATTTCAGAAGAGCTTAGGTATTCTGGCGGTCTAATTGATCAGATAAGCATACCTGATAAGGATGTAAAAGGTTACAAATCTGAAAGGGACTACAGGTTTTTAGGACAAGATGGAATAATTTATCCTGAAGCGCAGGTTGCAGAAGGGGACGTTGTTATTGGAAAAACTAGTCCACCTAGATTTTTAAGTTCTTTGGAAGAATATAATCTAGCTTCAGGAACCAGAAGGGAAAGCTCTGTGGCTATGAAACATGGTGAAAAGGGAATTGTTGATTTTGTTTTATTAACGGAAAATGAGGAAGGAAACAGAATAGTGCAGGTAAGGTTGAGGGATGAAAGAGTTCCGGAAATAGGGGACAAATTTACAAGCAGGCATGGCCAGAAAGGTGTTGTAGGATTAATAGTTCCACAATCAGATCTGCCATTTTCTGTGTCAGGAATAGTTCCTGATTTGATATTTTCTCCACATGGAATACCATCAAGAATGACAATAAGCCATTTAATAGAAATTTTAGGTGGAAAAGTAGGGTCTTTATCTGGGAGATATGTTAATGGAACTACATTTGATGCTGAGCCAGAAGAAAAGTTAAGAGAGGAACTGAAATCATTAGGATTTA
>JADFLA010000038.1 GCA_022564635.1 Nanobdellota archaeon
GCCGACGTCGGCTTCTCACATATCGGGGAGAGTATCCGGTGAGGCATCTTCTTCAAATAGTTCGTAGGTCGGTATTACTCCATATGTCGCAAAGAAATTTGTGCTCCCATTCAAGGATATAGTCTGGAATTCTCCCGGATCAATAGAGGCACCATCAGGGAATTGTGCAAACCAATCACCAAATGAACCGCCACCGCCTGCTTGATCAACGGTTGCTCTATTCACGATCTGATAGTAATAAGTGTTACCTCCCGAAAAAGTAGCATCCGTTAAGTAAACGTTGGTTAAGTCCACAGCAGCACCGCCGGGATTATATATTTCCACGAATTCACCTGCTGTGGGAGTTTGAACAAACTCTGTGATTAACAGTTTGCTCTGTCCATAAGCCGATACTGTCAGAAGAACAATAACGACCAGAGCCAGTGATGTTCTGGCAATCGTATCAATCACCTTCATATTCACTCTCCTTTTTTTAGATATAATATTTTATACTTGGGTCACCATATTAAACGTTCAGTTGAAATAAGTCAAGAATTATATATAAAAATTTAATAAAAGACTTATAATATTAAAAAATAAAATAATAATAATGGAAATTAAAAATGAGTTTAATGGTTGCTAAGCATGCAGGATTTTGTTTCGGAGTTAAGAAAGCTATAGAGATAGCAGAGGAAACTGCATTAAAGAGCAAGGAAAAAACATATGTATATGGCCAGCTTGTGCATAATGAAAGAGTAATTGAAGATTTACAGAAAAAGGGCATAGAATTTGTGGAAAATATTGATGATATTCCTGAAAATGCTGTTACTGTTTTAAGGGCTCATGGAGAACCAGGAACAACTTACAAGAAATTAAAATCCAAAAATATAGACAATAACAATAATCTGAAGGATGCTACTTGTCCATTAGTAACATTAGTTCATAATGTTGCGATTAAATTAAAAAATAATGGATATGAGGTGATTATATTTGGCAAAAAAAATCATCCAGAATCAATAGGCACAAGCTACCATATCAAGGGCAAAGATACATTTATTGTTGAGTATCCTGAAGATTCAGGTTCTGTTATTGAACATATAAACAAAAATAATTTTGGCAAAGTTGCTATAGTCTCACAAACAACAATGTCTGTAAATGGTTATGATAAACTAATCCAAAACATTAATAAAAATTTTAATGATAAATTTGAACAATTATCCTTAAATTTGAAAGATATGGGAAAGAATTTTGTTTTTGTGGATACTATATGCAATCCAACAAAACAAAGACAATCTGATACAGAGGAAATTGCAAAAAAGGCAGATGTGATGATTGTTATTGGTGGGAAAAATTCTAGCAATAGCAAGGAATTAGCTGCAAAAAGCAAAGAGTTTGGTGTTCAGACATATTTTATACAATCAGTTGAGCAATTAAAAGAAGAATGGTTTAATAATAAAGAAAATATTGGTGTAACTGCTGGAGCTTCTACTCCGGATATTACAATTAATGAAGTTACTGATAGGATTAAAGAGATAACAAGTATGTAGGTTTTTTGATGAATTTTCGGAAAGTTTAATATACTAAAAATTGGCTTAATCTAATTCTAAATTCAAAAGAACAAAATGAAAGGGAAAATATTGAATTATGAGCCTCATTTTAGGTTTAAAGACTATAATTTTCTTACACATTGTCTTCCAAAGGACAAGGCTGTAGCAGTATTAAGAGATGGGGAAATTAAAAGTTTTGTCCAGGCAATGGCAGACGGTTATGCAGGAGATCCAAATACACATTTTCGCGCATGGCAATCTTACACTATATCTTTCGGTATCAATTGGGGTCATGCTTATGATTGGATGGGAGGTGGAGGTGCTGGATTTATATTTCATTTGAGAGATGTTTTAACGAATGATACCTGCCTCACTGTTTCAGGAATAGCAGGACAAGATGAAGGAGAATTAAGAATTGCTCCACTACGGTATACAGAAGAATCACAGAAACTTATGAATGCTATAGCTACAATAAGAGAAGCAATGCGGTTATATGAAGTTGTCGAAACACTTTTTAGGCACAAAGTTGAAAAATACCAACTTTCAATCCCACAACTCTTGGAATTTAGTGAAGAGTTAAAAACAGCTAATGACTTGGAAGAAATGAGAACTCTTTTTAGAAAATATTCTTCTCTTTCCAGTAAAATAGCTGAGATATATTCAAGGATAGAACAAGAGGTAATAGGCAGTTTTAGGGATATTGAAAGGATTTATGAAGAAACAAAAAAATATTTTTTCCCAGAGATAGATAAGATTGCAATAGAAAAAAGATATTTTAAAGCCATTCAAAATAGGAAGGAACATGCACAAGAAGCTGAGATGTATTACCTGCAAAGAGAAGGTCGTCATATTGATTGTTCTGGTTTCTTAGCATATATACCAAAAATAGAAAATCTAAGAGGGATTAATTACAATGCACCAAAATTTATAGAAGATGCTTGTCCATTTAATTTTACTGCAGATTGGAATTATACGGATAAAACCGAAGAAATTGATAAACAAATACAAGCTTTTCCATCTTATGTGACATTTAAAATGGGTAGAGGCAATCAAGATTTGCCACAACTCTATGCAGAGTGTCGAGATTTGTGTACAATTTACGTTGATAATCTGGTAAAGAAGTTTGTCCATATGCATGGAGAGGTAAGCATAGACATAACCAATGCAATATTTGTAGCAAATGAAAGTGATATGGAAGAATGGGAGCACATATTAAAAGAGATAGGGAGGCCAATAATAAGATATTATGGAAGTCATAGTAATTTTACCAATAATGTCCTAGAATGGCAAAAAAAATTTGGGAGGCATATGAGTTTTGAAAAAGGCAGACGACTCTTTGATTACCTGTTCCGCAATAATTTGGCAATGAAATTAAAAACCGGACTTTTAGGCAAGAGAATACAGTTTTTTAAGTGGAATAATTATACACAATTGAAACCAGTTTCGGATAAAGAAGGTAAGATAGAAAATTGGACACGAATGAATATTTAATTTTAAAAATTAAATTAAAGTATACATACTTACAAATTAAGTCTTATAGAAATTAAAGATTTAATCTTATTATCTGACTTTCTGTAAATGATAAATGTTGAAAGCCCTCGACAAAGTCAGCAGGTTTGGGGTCTGTTCTTATGTGTGGGCTTGTATTTCTCCATATTATTGTATTAGTCAAATGTAGCCATTCTCTTTTATAATCCCCCCAAATAATTGCTGCAGGTCCTCTAACTGCTACATCAACTTCGGTATCATGTTCAGTATCATAGGATATTTCCTCTTCTTCCAACGCGTTTAATGGCTGATTGGTCACAAGTCTGCTGTGCAAGCCTGCAATATACTGGTCCATACCATTTATGGTCTCTCTTACTTGTCCAAATATCCTTGTCCGTGTATTTGGTCTTATGTAATCTACTATATCCTCCATAGAAAGATCCAAAATATATTGTTGCATAGCACTCGTGAAAGCCTCTTTATCAGGTAATAAACCTAAAAATCTTTGAATTGTTTCTTGTAATGTTATATGTAACTCATATTGTGGATTTGTTTGCAATCTGTCTATATATTCAACTAAGTCATTTAAATAATGGATAGCCTTATCAACAACTACTCCCAATGGGTGTCTTCTTGCCAATTGGTTCCAAACTTCGTCAACAGAGTAACCTATAAATCTAGGCTGTATTCCATTTCTTTCAGCATATTCTAAAGAGAATACCATGTCTGGTTTCAATTGGTCTCTTGAAGTAACCATATCTGGAGTAACTTCTAAATATAGACTATGTGGAGCTGTCTCATTAAGGAAACTTTCTAGAGTGGGTATTTCTTCATGGGAATGAGATGAGCCATACAAATTTATGATGTCTAAGTTTCTTATTATGGGCATTTTAATCACATATAATATAAGAAATATTATAATTTTATTTCGTAAAGAATCCTGCTCTTTCAGGATCAAACTTCCACTCAGAAGCAAGTTTTTTTGTTGTCTTGTAGTGCTTTGTGAGTAATTTTATCTTGGATTCTGTCAAAATTAAGCCACGATTTGCTGTCTGGTCTTTATGATTTGTCTCTATATGCTTCCTTATTGCAACAGATTTTCTTATTAAAGCGGTTAGGTCATCAGGAAGTTCTGGAGCTATTTTCTTTTCCTTTAATATCTGGGAAATTTTCTTTTTACACAATATTCTTACATCAGGAATTCCATAAGTGTCTCTTAATATTATTCCAATTTCAGAAGAATTTTTTTCTTCTTTTGCAAACTTAGCTATTAAAATCTCTACTTCTTTTGGTTTGTACCTTAACCATACTGGTAAGGTTTTTTTAATAGGTTTTTTTGAACCAGATTTACCGTGTTTTCTTGAATATTTTCTTGCCATTTTTATTAAAAAAATATATCGGAAACAAAAAGAATTATTTGTCTCCAGTATAAGCGAGCGTTGACCGGCTTATCTATTGATTAAATTAGAGAATTTATCGTAATTTATAAATGTTATTGTTAAAAATAGCCCTACCAGGATTCGAACCTGGGTCTCCAGCTCCAAAGGCTGGCATGCTTGACCGCTACACTATAGGGCTATAGAATAAAAGACGTTAAAGCTAATTTATAAAATTATCCTAAAATCCATTAAATCACGAAAAATATTTATATTAATGAAATAATAGTTCATATATGAAAAATATTATTCTATATTTATTATTGTTTTCTATTATATTTATTTTTGGTTGTGGTAAAGATGAAACTGTAGATGCTGAATCTATTACTGCACAAGTATATGATATTGAAGAGCCTGAAATTATAGAAGAAGATGTAGAACTAATTGAAGAAGAAAGAGAAGATATAGTCACAGTAAGATTATGTCATGATACAGACAATGGAATTGTAAGATGGGTTAATGGATCTATTTTTGGTTATTATAATAATTCAAAAAGGTTTGAGTTCTATGATTATTGTTTTGACAACAATTTTCTGATTGAGTATTATTGTGAAGATGAAAATCCTATGAATAGATCTTTTTTATGCACAAATGAATGTCAAGACAATCATTGTTTATAAAGATTTAAAGCCTCTTCTTCCATAAAATGTAGTTTTTTTGCAGGAACAATCAAACAATGCATTCCGTTCTTGAAGTTTTCTTTTAACAAAGATGATGCCTTTCCAACTTTTATTATTTGATCTAAAGAACCTAATTTAGCACAGCCAATGCATAAAGTATTATCAGTAAAGATTCTTTCACCTCTTTTTAACTCTACTTTCAATAAATACCTTATTGCATCATTAACAGTTAAGCTGTTATTATTATTTTGATTTAAATCCAGAATAAATAAAGTATGTAAATTGTTTTCTTGATTTAGTTTTAAAACGTCATAAGGAGTTTCGACATTTTCATTCTCAAATGGAATACTTGTAGTTTTTCCAAATTTGTATAATTGTAGTCCAGTAATCCCAATTGCTGTTAGAACAGATGCATTATGAACTATTTTTGTCTTAATTCCTAATTTCTTGGCTCTTAAGAATAGATCCATATGTGTTGTCGCGGAAAAAACATCACCAATAACTAAAAATGCTACTTCTTTTGTCTTTGCTTGCTGCAATATTGTCTTTTCTGCATCCATTTCTACCATTTTCCTATCTGCTAGGATGATCTTTTTACCATATAATTTTTCCAAATAATTAATATTACAATTTAACTTAGAAGTGTAGTTCTCTAAATAAACAAAATCTGCTTTTTTAACTAATTCAAGACCTTTTAGGGTTATGTCTTTTTCGTCATTCAGGCCAATGCCGATGAAGTTAAGAGTCATAGAAATGGAGTAATTAAGAACACTTTATAAATTTATAATTAAACTAATAAATTAAGTTCTATTTTTAATATGAGAATAAAATCTATGTGCAAAGTAGTAGCCTGTATGTGCTCCGCTTTGTACTAAATCAATGAAACCCCCAATAAAATATCCATTCCGAACTGTCTCTAGATTTAGGTCTGCACCAATTGAATATCTAATTGTTGTATCGACAATAGTATATATAGACCCTCCTCGAAGGTAAAATTTTGCAAAATCACGAAATAAATTCCTATGTTCTCTCGAAACATCTACATCCTTCATAGGATTAAGTTCCCTAGCAAGAAATTCCAGTGATTTTGTTAATTTAGCATTCATTTTAAGTAAAGAATAGTATTCGGATATATAAGGCTTTTCTCGGTTTTTATGGTTGAAGCCTTAATTCACCCATTTCGATATACTAAAACCTATATTTTCCACTCTAGAAATCTTTAAATATCACTTTATGAATATATATATAAATAAAAGAAATCCAATTTGAGTTTTTTTGGCGAAAAACTCGGTTGAACAGCTTTTTTTGGCGAAAAAGCGTGTTTATTTGGCGTATTTTAGTATAAAACAACTATTTTGTACTTAAATCTTTATAAAAAAGCTATTTATTGGCGTAAACAACTTTTTTCTATGGGATAGTATATAGGTAATTTCAATATAAATATTTTGGTACTCTAATGTTTATATTGGAATGGGTATTTTAAAAACCACAAAAAATAAGGGGTGCAAAAATGGATTTTTTTGTCGAAAACGCAATAAAAAGTAGTGAGGAGAATAAGCAAGATATGGAAAGTTTAGATGTAGGCCAGGCAAAAATAAGAGTCATAGGTGTAGGGGGAGCTGGCAACAACATGGTTGGCTGGCTATATAATAAGGGTGTTAAAGGGGCTGAGATTTTAGCATGCAACACTGACCAACAGCATTTGAATATTATAAATGCAGATAGGAAATTCTTACTGGGAAAAGGTGTAACAAGAGGTTTAGGATGTGGAGGGTTTCCTGAAAAAGGAGCAGAATCTGCAAAGGAAAGTTTACAAGAATTGAAACAATGCTTAAAAGATAGTGATATGGTTTTTGTATGTGCAGGCATGGGTGGTGGCACAGGCACTGGAGGCGCACCAATAGTTGCCCAGGTTGCTAGAGATACTGGAGCAATTGTAATTGGAACTGTTACCATGCCTTTCAAGATAGAGAAAGCCAGGGTAGATAAGGCAGAATTTGGTTTGGAACAATTAAGAGAGGTTTCTGATACCGTAATTGTAATTGACAATAACAGACTGGTTAATATTGCCGGAAACTTACCAATACAACAAGCATTTGCTGTTGCAAATGAGCTTATTGCAACAATGATTAAGGGTATTGTAGAGACAATAGCTGTTCCTAGCTTGGTTAATTTGGATTATGCGGATGTAAGAGCAATAATGAAAAATGGCGGAGTAGCTGCTATTGGTGTAGGTTCTTCGGATACAACCAATAGAGTAGAAGAGGCTGTAAAAGGAGCTTTGCAAAATCCACTTTTGGATATTAATTACAAAGGTGCTACTGGAGCTTTAATACATATTATAGGTGGCCCAGACATGACCCTGGATGATATAAGCAAGGTAGGAGAATTAGTTACTGAAAGTTTAGATCCAGATGCAAATGTTATCTGGGGAGCCAGAGTTGCAGAAGATATGAAAGGAAAGCTTACAGTAATGACAATAGTAACTGGAGTAAAGAGTCCATGGATTTTGGGCAAACAAAATGTGTTGGAACCAAGTCCAGAGGTTCAGCAAATTTCAGATGAATTGGGCATAGAAATCCTAGATGAATGATCACCCTTTAGTCTTTGTGGTGACACCGTAAGGTGTTTGTTATTCTATGCCTCCATTTCTGAAAACCACCCCCAACGTTTTTAATTATGGAGGCATTTGGTCCCTCGCGAGAGGGATTTTTTTATTTTTTTTAATAAATAAGAAAAAAGATAACTTTATTTTTACATTACTTTATCTTGTCCTAAGAGAGTATAATCTTTTTAAATACTGTTTATATGCTTCTTTATGTTTGCCTATTGTAAGCAGCCAAATTGTCTTACCTTCAATAAAATAAATAAGTCTTATATTCTCTGTAATTGGTTCTCTATAACAATTTTCTCCACTACTAAGATGTTTTTGTCTTTCTGGATTTTCTTTTATTTTTTTCTTTTTCTTATAGAATATCTCAAGATCTTTTGTACTAATCTTATCCAAATCCTTAAAGAAATCAGGGTGCTCTTCAATTTCCCAATCAGCCAACTTTTACTCCTCTTTTTTTAAGGTAATTATCCAATTCTTTTTCTGACTTTCCGATAGCAGGATTAGCTTTTATTTCTGCAATTCTTTTTTTTGCAATTTCATCCTGGTCTAATAAATCTGCTACATCTTCTATTAAATTCTCTACATCGGAAATTACTTTATTGAATTTTTCTTCTGATATTGTTATTGTTGTCATATTTTATATATATAGAAACCTAATTTAAATAATTAACGTTTTTAAATTGTAATCCTTGTCCTGCAAATGGGATTTTTTATTTTTTTTGGAATGTTCTTTATTGAATCGAATCCAATATATTCGGATTGAGGCATCATGAATAATTATTAATGATTAATGTAGGTACTATATTGTTTAAATAATAAAAAATCTGTTAAAAATAAAAAAGAGTGTTGGTTCTCTCTTCACCTTTGATACTAAATGGTTCTCGATTCCAATATATTTTCATATGGGGTGGAAAAATAGAGTCCCAATCACCGTCAAATTGTATAAAAGCTTTTTGAAGGAATTCATCCAAAAACCAGTCTAAACCTTGTTTGACAGTTTCCTTTATTATTTGCGCCATGGCTTCGGTTGGAGATGCCAACGAAATTTCAATGTTCAACTCATCTTCAGTTTGCAACTCAGTACCGTCTGGAAAATGTACTAGTCCGCCTTCAAGCTCGCTTCGATGAACAAAACCAACGCTATAATTCCCTTGCATATCCTTTATTAAATAAGTCTTATAGTTTTTGCCATATTGATTTTCAGGAGTTACATTAATCCAACCCAATTCCTTGGCTAGAATCCCATCTAAAGTGCTTTCAAAATCTTCTTTGAAATCTATAGGTATGTTTGCAACCCTTAAAACATTTTGTAAAATATAGCTTCTTTCATCATGAAATAACCTGTACGGAGGATGACCTTCAGATTCATCAAAAAATCCCCCTAAAACTAACTTAGCAGGTTCCACTATTCTTTCTAACATAGATTCATTTTGGGATGCTACAGAAATTTCTATGTATAAGAAATTCGGATCAGATTCATATTTCCTAGGGGTGGAGGGGTTAAAAAAAACTTCAAAGGCTAAATCATCAGGAAGTTCATCAAGAAGTTCATCAAGAAGTTCATCAGGAATAAGTTTTCCAACTTGGTGTGTCCTATAATAAAAGCCAACCCCATAGTTTCCATCTTTATCATATACTCCATAGAGTTCAAATCTTTCCCTCTCTTCCGTGAATAGAATTTGGTCTTCACTTACATAAGTCCCACCTCCAGAATTAAAATATTTGGGAGTTATGTTAACCCATCCTAATCCTTCTTGAAGTATTCTACTTATTTGATGTTCAACTTTTCCCTTGATTTCTGTAGGTATTTGGCCTTGGCTAATAACTTGTTGGGAGGCATAACTTGCTTCATTGTTTGGTGTTTTATAGTTTTCAGGCATTTTTTTGTTCAATAATTATATAATTTTGATTCAATAACAAATAATTCATTAAAAATTTTAAAATCAATTGATGATGATTTAAACTAATTATTGGATGAAGCCTATTTTTGTAAACATATTTTTATTGATATATAATCTCTCTTAATTTATAAATATTACTATTATTACCACTTTAAAATAATAAATTAAAGAATAATCATTTTTTTCCGAACTTTTTCTTAATATGCTCTTTAATCTTTTTTCCTGTCTTTTTTGCTAGTTTCTTGCCTTCATAGACCATCTTTTGGTTGTAGAGACTCCACCATCCTAGATGGGATTTTGGGCTTTCTACGCGGCCCCACCATTTTTCCCCAAATACCATGTGCTCTATTCTGTATTTTGGTGGTGGTTCTGGGGTTTCATCAGCATAACCTATTGTTATAACAGCCTGTACTGATTTTTCTTCTGGCAAATTTAAGATTCGCCAAATTTCATCTTCGTCAAAAGCTCCTATCCAGCATGTTGCTAAACCTAAACTGTGAGCTGTTAAGAGCATATTTTGAATAGCAGCTGCACAACCTTGTGTTGTATATAATCTTGCTCCTCTGGTTCCGTAATATCTTTCTGCTTTTTCGGGTTCTGCTATTACCACAATAAAAACAGGGGCTGTTTCCATCCATTCCTGACCTAGGCAAGCTTTTGCAATTGCTTTCCTTTTATCATCAGTTTTAACATAAATAAATTTCCAGTTTTGTAGATTACCAGCAGAAGGAGCGTATTTACCTGCTTGCATAATGGTAACAACATTATCCCAAGGAACTGCTTTGTCCTTATATTTTCTAATGCTTCTTCTTGTCCTTATAGCCTCAAAAACATCCATGTGGTATATTCTTGAGTTTATTATTAATAAATTTATTGTTTTGGGCTAGGCAAAACTCAAACTATTTACATAGATATATTTTTAGATGATAAAAAGGCACTAATAATTCGTTTTGTCACTATTTAACAGTAATATTTATAAATAGTATTTAATTACCTTTTATTATGGACATAAGACTTGAGAATATAATCAGGAGGATAGTAGCACAGGGAATGCAACCTCCTAGAGAAATGTTAGATGTAGTTTCTAGACCAAATACAAATGTCACTGTCTTGTTTACAGATACGCTGTCTAAAAATCCTGATATTGTTATAGAGCCATTAAGACAAGGAGATTTTTCTTTACGGTTAATGGATACATATGGATATGGGGAAGAAGAATCAGTGCAGGAAGAATACTTTCATGCAAGGCTTGTTAACGCTTTCATGTCATTACCTACGGAATTAAAAGAAGTTCTTGGAGAAGAGTGGGCTGAGCACACTGCACAGATGCCAGAAAGAGTTGGTAGTATTGATGAGTACTTTAAAGCGTTAGTTAAAGCACAAGTTGTTTATGGAATAAAGACAATTTATCAAAGAACTACACATGAAGAAAACAGAGCGTTAGAAACTCTTAGAGTTCTTGGAAAGTTCGCCGAAAATGGAATTTTATATGATTTTTTAGAAGGGAATTTTACTGAATTTTATAATGGGTATGCTCAAAGTTTATCAGCATTATTTGCAAATTACTCAATAAGTGTCAGGTCTCTTAAAAGAACGATTGATGAACTCCCAGAACTAGCAGGTAGAAGATTTATGGGTCCACATGAAGAAGATACAAATATATTGTTACCTGTTCATTATGATAATCTATTTGCAAAAGATGATTTGTTAAAATCTGGAAATGATAAAGTTAGACTTGAATATGATCCAAACTCTTTATTATCCTTAACACATAGAATAGTATTTATGTCCTTGCTTAGAGAAAATGGAGTAGATCCAGAAGGAGTTACTAATAGAGATACATTTTATGAATTCCATGATAGAAAGGCAAAACCAATTTACCAGACTGTGCCTGAAGGTATTATTAATGGCGCATTTGCTGTTGTACTAAGATCAATGTCTGCATTAGGAGAATTTGCTGAGGGATATGATTTAGATGTAATGTGTTCATCTGTCGCAACACAATTTAATGTTGATGATATTGCAAGACTAACAGAATCTGCAAAAACTGGCAATGCTTTTGAAAACATAGGAAATTTAGCTGCAAGAAATGGATATACATACCCTCATAATAAAGAAGAAGCTAGCGCATTTGTTAGTGAGATAAAACAATCCTTTGCTTAATAAAGTTACTTCGCTACAACATTAAGAATATTAGTTTAATTTAGCATAGTGAGATAGTTAATAGAATTATTTAAATATTGGTTAATCCTAAATCATTATTGATGGGCTTAAACAAATTAGTCAAAAAATTATTTCCTGGCAGAGACTTAAAATCTTCTATCCAAGAGCAAATAGACTTAAATGAAATTATAGAGAAGATTGAAAAATATCTTGGTAAGCCATTAAAATTTTCTTTACGAGAATTTAAGCAATTACAATTATTAAGAAAGGATGTTCTAAAATTAGAAGAAATTATGGGCCATCCTAGCGAAGACTCGGTTGTTTTTAAAGAGCATTATAAAAAACATGCTCAAGCACTAGAAAAGTATTCTGAAAGAATAGAAAGACGATTGGATGTTTGGATTAAAAGATTAGAACAACTAATTACTGCTGAAGAACTAAATTTAACTGCAGCAGATAGACAATATTTAGAGTCATGGAAAAATAATATTAATATTTGTAGATATACATTGGTCAGAATCCTTTCTAGAGGGGGTCAATTACATAAACTAATCAATAAAAAAAAGCCAAATTGGAAAAAAGTTGAAGCCAAAATTACTGAAGCACTTGGAGATAATATGCATCCTGGAATAAGGACTTTGGTTGTGTTATTTGAACAGTTGGAGCAGACTGAGGAGAATTTTAAGAAAGCTGCTTTTCAGAAAAAAGCACGGGAAGAATATCAACGGAGGTTAGAACAACTTAGAGCATGGCATTTTCCTGTTCAAATAGAGCTTCAATTAGCAGATTTCTTAGTTAAGCATTGGAATGGAACAACCAAATTGGCTAACGCAGCAGATGAATATGCAGGTGAATTGTATCAATTTGGTTTGCCAGCTATTAAGAATATCATCAATGAAAGAATGTGGCCAATGGTCGTTGAAGGTTGTGTTAAAATGGCAAAAGTGACAAGAAGTGATGCCGGGGATTTGTTTCAAAATGGTTTTCCTGCTGTTAAGAATTTGATTAATGAAGAAACCTGGCAGGATTTTGTTGATATGGTTGAAGCAGCTTTTTGGTATGCAAATTTCATGTTTAAAGAAGGCTTTCCTGCTGTTGAAGATTTGATTAGGGAAAAACCGTGGATATGGCCAGGAATAGTTGAAATAGTAAAAGCGACAAAGCAGGATGCCAATCAGATGTTAAAATATGGGCTGCCTGCTGTTAAGGAAATAATTAATGAAAAACCATGGACTTGGCCGGGAATGATTGAAATGGCAAAAGCAGCAAGGCGTCCTAGTAGTTTATTTTCAGATGGGCTGCCTGCTGTTGAGGACATGATTAATAAAACAACTTGGCCAGTAATGATTGATATGGTAAAAGCGGATGAAGAAGATACCACCCTAATGTTCCAAAGTAGTTTGCCTGCTGTTAAGGATTTGATTATGGAGAAACCATGGATCTTACCGGGATTGGTTGAAATTGTAAAAATGACAAAAGAGGTAGATATGCCGCCATGGTATAAAGGTAGTTTGTTTAAAGATGGTTTTCCTGCTGTTAAGGCAATAGTTAATGAAAAACCATGGACTTGGCCGGGAATGGTTGAAATGGCAAAAGCAGCAGGAAGGTCAACAGAGAATTTGTATCGATATGGCTTACCCATTATTAAGAATATCATTAAAGATAAAGAGACATGGCAAATTATCGTTGAAGGTTTTATTGATATGACAAAAGCAGCAGGGGCGTCGGCAGATGAATTGTTTCGATATGGCTTGCCTGCTGTTAAGAATATTACAACTGAAACATATTGGCCAAGGGTTGTTGAAGGTTTTGTTAAAATGACAAAAACACCAACCTGGAATAGAACATATTTGTTTCGATATGGCTTGCCTGCTGTTAAGAATATCATTGATGAAAGGACATGGCCCATGATTGTAGAAGATATTGTTGAAATTACAAAAGCAGTAAATGTAACTACAATATTTGGGTTTTATTTTAGTTTCCGTGCTGTAAAATATATAGTAAAATCTGAGGAGGATTGGCAAATTATCGTAAAATTTCTCAATTCAATTAAATCAAGTCGTCAAAAATTAGAATTATTTACACATATTGGTGATATGCCTCCAAGCGTACTAAGAGCCTTTTCCGATTTCATATTGATAGTTATGGACAAACAGCCATCACATATGGTTAATATTCTAAAGCATATACGCATATTATCCTCGTTTAAGAGCTCTGTCAGTGCTGAAATCCTGCAGTTTGCCAAGATTGTTAGGACATTTAGACTTAATCCTAGAGAATATCCTTCAGAGAGAATAAAGAAAGACATACATAATACCTATATTTTTCTCGCTCAACAAACAATGAAGAAAAATATTGAAAAAAATCTTAGCGGATTAGATCGGGATATTGAAAAATTATCAAATTCAAATGCCGAAATACGAAGAGCAACAATGGATAAGATTAGCAAAATCATAACCCCTTTAATTGTAGAATATCTTGAACATGTTTCCACAAGTAAATTTGAACAAACATGGCATGAATTTACAGGAATTGGCATAAACAAGGATGTTGAGGAAAAGCATTTTGAAGACTTGGTATTTGCATTGCAGATTGCAATGGAAAATAATCGTCCTGAAGCAAAGTTATTCTTAGAACAAATTAGCTTAGGTAATTTTTATCCTGAAAAAGATATTAAAGATTGTTATCCCTATGATCAGAAAGAAAGCTTAGCATTTATAGCGAAGATGGAAAGCAAAGGTGTTGATATGAGGCCCTGGCTTTATGGTTTTGAAAGAACCTTGAATGTTCAAAGCAGAGCAGAAGCAGAACATGTGGCCCATCTTATTAAGCAAAGAACTGAAGAGGCTCTGCAGCTTTATAAGGAATTAGGTATTCAAACAACAAAAGAAGATATATTGGAAGCTTTTAAGAAAATAAAAGACAATCCAAATCAAGCTGTTGTGCAGGATATCAAACTACATCTGCACACAATTAAATCTTTAGAAGGAGGTATTCGGACTATTGGAGCAGTTACTAAAGCAAAAGTGTATATTGAGCTTAATCCATTAAAAGTGCTTCAGATGGGAGAAAAAGTTTCGGGCAGCTGCCTTTCTTTGGGCGGTGGCAATGCCAGAGAAACTATTACTAACGCTATTGATGTCAACAAAAGAGTAGTGTGGGCGGAACATGATGGTAGAATTTTAGGAAGAGTTTTGTTGGCTATGAATGATAATGGAGAAATTCTTCGATATCTAACATACTATGCTTTTACTGGAATTGATCTTGAAAATACTTTCAATGCTTTTGTTCAAAAGTTAGCTAAATCATGTCATACAAAAATATCAAATAGAGGAAATATTTCACTTATTTTGGCATCTCATTGGTATCCTGGGAGTTCTCCTGAATAATTTTTTATTGATGATTCTTGAGTTCGTCTTTATTTTGTTCTATAATGGATTTATGTTAGAAATTGTTTTATTAAAAAAGTTTGCATTTTTTTGAAAATTAGTTTAGCTGATTATTGAATGCTTCCTAGTAATTCATCAAGCAATAAAAGATACTACACGCCAAATATTGCAGGCCTGGTTCTGCACTTATGAAATTCCAATGTTACGAGCCCGTAATGAGGCGAGTCTGACTAACCGAGGATATGAAGTTTCCGAGGAATTCCTAAAATAACGCCCAATCATATTAATTAAGATATAACCCTTTATTCTATAAAAATAAAATAATAAATTAATATTTATAGTTAAGGACATAAGTAACGCATGAACTTTTGCATAAAAATATGACCCTCCCAAAATGACTCTAATGCTTCCTGCATTGATTCAATTGTCTTGAAATACTGCGATTTCGTTA
>JADFLA010000070.1 GCA_022564635.1 Nanobdellota archaeon
GAAGATAAGATGCAGAAAACCACATCATAGAAATATTGTAACTTGTTTACTTGGATTAAAACACAACATTAAGACGTTACTTAGAGTTAAAGCTTTAATCTTATTTTGTTATTTTCGCACCAACCTCAAAAAACCCCCAACCTTTATATATCAAAAAACCATACCCCTCTATAATTACATATATTTAGTTGTGCAATTAATACCCTACTATTGTAGGGGTGGGACACTCACGTAGTGTATCTAGAATGGGGAGGTTAAAGTATTTAGTGCAAACTAAATACTTACTCATTGTATGGCAGACAAAATAAGATTCTTTCCTTTGGATGTAATGTATAAAGTTATAGATAATAAGCCAGTAATCCATTTATTCGGAAAAACAGTAGACAATAAGCAAATATGTGTTCTTTATGATAGTTTTGAGCCATACTTCTATGTTATACCAAAAAAAGGCTTTGACATAGCAGATGAATTAAAGAATTTCAAATTTACAGGAAACAATCAAATATATTCCATAACAAAAATAGAAACAGTAAAAAAGAAATATCTCGGTAAAGATGTAAATGCAATAAAGGTTTTTACAAAACTACCCAGAGATGTTCCAATCATAAGAGAAGAATTAAAAAATATAAAAAACATTGAATCTATAAATGAAAATGATATATTGTTTGTAAGAAGATTTCTAATAGACAAAAATATAGTGCCTATGACCTTATATGAGGCAGAGGGCATCTTCGGGCAACAAAATCTAAAGGTTCCCTCATTCAAGGCAGAAAAGATTGAATCATACGGAACTGAAACTTTCTTACAACCAAAAATTTTATCTGTTGACATAGAAACATATACTCCTCAATATATGGAAATTGAACCAGAGAAAAATCCAATTTTAATGATTTCATTCTATGCAAAAGACTTCCAAAAGGTATTTGTATGGAAGCGCTTTAAGAATAATCTTGATTATATCGAGTTTGTTGATAGTGAAGAAGCACTAATCAAAAAATTCAAAGAAACAATTGAGATCTATAAGCCGGATATTCTAACAGGATATTTTTCTGATGGTTTTGATTTACCTTACATAAAGGCTCGTGCTGACAAATATAAGATTAAACTTGATTTAGGTCTTGACTTTTCAGAAATAAAAATTGAAAAAAGAAGGGATACAACTGTGCAAATAACCGGAATAACACATCTTGATATTTTTAAATTTATAAGAAAAGTAATTTCCGGAACACTAGAGACAGAAACCTATAATTTAAATGCAGTTGCATCTGAGCTTCTAGATGAAAAAAAGCATGATGTTGATCTAAATGAGCTTTCAAAAGCATGGGACAATAATGAAGAAATAAAAAAATTTTGTGAATATAATCTAAATGATGCTAAACTATCCTACAAGCTCGCTGAAAAATTAATGCCAACAATAAGCGAAATGGTCAAGATAACAGGCCTTACTATATATGATGTAAACAGGATGGGCTTCTCCCAACTAGTTGAATGGTATTTGCTAAGGCAAGCTCCTAATTTCAATGAAATAGCTCCAAACAAGCCCTCAAACGATGATGTATTGAAAAGGCGCTTGCAAACATATAAAGGAGCCTTTGTCTTTGAACCAAAGCCAGGATTGTACAATAACATAGTTGTTTTTGATTATAGAAGCTTGTATCCAACAATTATAGGGTCACATAACATAGGTCCTGGAACATTGAATTGCAGCTGTTGCCAAGGAGAAGCAACTTATGCACCAACAGAGGATAATAAAAAAATATGGTTCTGCAACAAGAAGAAAAGTTTTATATCAACCTTAATAGAAGATCTGATAACCAGAAGAACAAGGATTAAGGAGATTATCAAAGACCAAACAGATGAGAAGTTTGCAATTCTTGATGCAAGACAAAATTCCTTAAAGCTTCTTGCAAATTCATTTTATGGTTATTTAGGATTCTTCATGGCTCGTTGGTATTCAATAGAATGCGCACAAGCTACTACAGCATTTGGTAGATATTACATAAAAGACGTAAATAAAAAAGCAGAAAAATTTGGATTTAGGGTAATTTATGGGGACACTGACTCCTTATTCATAACTTTAGGAGATAAAAGCAAAGAGGATGCTGAAACTTTTTCAGAAAAAATTAATCGAGAGCTTCCTGGATTAATGGAACTTGAATTTGAAGGCTTTTATCCATCTGGTATTTTTGTATCAGCAAAAGTAGGTGCTTATGGTGCTAAGAAAAAATATGCGCTTATAGATGAAAAGGGGATATTAAAGATCAAGGGCTTTGAGAGTGTAAGGAGGAATTGGTCTTTAATTGCAAAAGAAGTACAAGAAAAAGTATTGAATGTTATATTAAAGGAGCACAATGACGAAAAAGCTTTTGAGTATGTCAAAAAAGTTATTGACGATTTAAGGAATAAAAGAATACCCCTTGAGAAAGTGATAATACACACACAACTACAAAAGGAAATTTCTGATTATGATTCCCGCGGCCCGCATGTTGCCGTTGCACAAAGATTAAAAAACAAGGGAATAAATGTAGGTCCAGGATCCATGATAAAGTTTGTTGTCACACAAGGCAGCGATATAATAAGGAATAGGTCTAAATTACCTGAAGAAATTAAAGAAGAGGATTATGATTCAGATTACTACATCCACAATCAAGTTGTTCCTGCTGTTGAAAGAATTTTTAACGTCCTAGGCTACAAAAAAGAAGAATTACTGGAAATAAAGGATCAGACTAAGCTGGAGGGGTTTTTTTAATTTATTGATTATTATCGAAAAATAGACTTTGCATAAGTTCATACGACTCTAAAAGTTTATTCACTCTAAACCTTTCTAATCTGGACAATGGACGCACTCCTTCTTCATCAATTCCGGGCTGTATTTCATATTTATGTTTTGGAGCAGGATATATCTTAGGATCGCTTAAGTCAAATGCAAGGTATTCAACAAGGTCACTGATGGATCCAAAATTAGACTTTCCCAATGATCTATGTGGAAAATCGTAAGTTAATATATAATCTTTTCTAGGGAACCGCCACATTGGTAGTGTTCTGCCAAAAATTTCTCTAGGAGAATATTCCTTTGCTACATATATAATATTTCCACTTTCCATTTTTATACTATGTATCATTTTCTATTTAAAAAGTTTATTGTATACTTGAGGTTGGTGCATAATTCTTAAATAAGACTCTTCTTATACACTAGAAAGAAGAATTCGATTATTATTCCAGGGGTGGTGGAGGTAACCACCATGACCCTGAAATCTCCAACTAAGAGAAAAGGATAC
>JADFLA010000039.1 GCA_022564635.1 Nanobdellota archaeon
TCAAAATTGGAGAAATCCAAAGAATAAACAAAGTCCTCTACTAAGTAACAGATATGATTCTTGGGAATCATATCGCGAATTGATCGTGGTATTAGCCAGTTCTGGTCTTTGTAAGAATTTATGTATGTCATTTTATCACCTCTTTTTTAGACGACAATTATGCTATTTTTAGACGAGAACTAGTATTTATATTTTATGAATTGTGGGACAGCCTGAAGCGTTAGATGACGTTTTTCTACAATACAAACAAAAACCTATTTAAAGAATAATTATCTTATTAATTTATATGGAAATTAATTACAAAAAACTAGGCTTTAAATGTGGTTTAGAAATCCACCAGCAATTAGAAGGCAAAAAACTTTTTTGTAGCTGCCTAACTCTAAATTCTGATTCAGAGCCAGATGTAAAGTTCGAAAGAAGGTTAAGAGCAGTTGCAGGAGAAACTGGAGAAGTTGATATTGCTGCAAAACATGAAATGCAGAAAGGCAAGAAATTCATTTACGAAGCTGATTCTTCTGATACTTGCCTTGTTGAAATGGATGAAGAACCTCCACATGAACTAAATCAACAAGCTTTAGAAACAACTTTAAAAGTTGCTTTATTGTTAAATGCAAAAATTGTTGATGAAATACAAATAATGAGAAAAACAGTTGTTGATGGGAGTAATGTTTCTGGATTTCAAAGAACTGCTTTAGTAGCGCAAGATGGTCATATAAATACTTCTTTAGGTAAGGTTAGCATTCCAACAATATGTTTAGAGGAAGAAGCAGCACAAAAGTTGGAAGAGAAAGATGGTTTTGTTAGGTATAGATTGGATAGATTAGGGATACCATTAATAGAAATAGCAACCAGTGCAGATATTAAGAATAATGAGCATGCAAAAGAAGTTGCAGCTTACATTGGAATGGTTTTAAGGAGTGTAGGAGTTAAAAGAGGCTTAGGCACAATAAGACAGGATGTTAATGTTTCAATAGAAAAGGGGGCAAGGACAGAAATCAAAGGTTTCCAAGATTTAAAGACAATTCCAAAAGTGATTGATTTTGAAATTAATAGACAATTAGACGCAATAAATAATAATAAAAAACTAAAACAAGAAGTAAGGAAAGTTGATAAGGACTTTACAACCTCTTTCTTAAGACCATTGCCGGGTGCAGCTAGATTATACCCAGAAACAGATGTGTTAAGGATCAAATTAGATAAAAAATATATTGAAAATTTGAAAAAAGATTTACCAAAACTATTAACACATAAAGAAGAAGATTTAGAGAAAAAATACAAAATAGCAAAAGAATTAGCAAAAGAATTAGTTCATAATACTATCTTTGAAGATTTAATTAAAAAATTTAATAAAATTGAGCCACAAATAATTGCTCATATATTAATTAATATACCTAAGGAAATAAAAACAAGATTTAAAGAGGATATTTCTAAATTAGACAAAGAACATTTTGAGGAAGTTTTAGATTATTTAAATAAAGGAAAAATAGCCAAAGAAGCGATTATTGAGTTGTTAATAAAGAAAATAAAAAATGAAAAGATTAAATTAGAAGAGTTTACTGGAATTTCTTTAAAAGAAATAGAGAAAGATATTAAAGAATTAATAAATGAAAAGAAAGGGCTTAACATTGGAGCTTATATGGGAATTCTCATGGGCAAGTATAGGGGTAAAGTTGATGGTAAGAAGATTATGGAATTGTTGAGGAAATTTGTTAAGTGATTTAATTATAAAATGGGCGTAATTCAATCCTATTTCTTCTTATCAGTTCAAAAATAGGGGTATTACAATCCTCTGGAGTTACATCTAAATTGTGAATTGCATGTTTTAATTTTAAATAGTCTGGTCTTAGTATAGCTATATGTTCAAATGGTTCCAATTCTCTTTTCATATCCATAAAGTTTTGACCTTCCATAGGATCTTTACCTTTTAAAACTGAAAAATGTACAAATCTTTGTAAATGCATCAAAACCAAGCTGCTAGGAACATAATCTTGGTTAGTCCGTATGTTTAAAGTTAAGAAATAGCATGGATCTGAATTTTCATCTAAGGGTGGCTGCACATAATTGAACTCTAATTCACCATAGTTTCTTCTTTGCCACCAAATAAGCCTATCACATTGGTCAATGCCAGAGCTTTTTGTGTCTGCAATATATTCCTCAACTGTCATTCTTAAAGGATCATTTTGCTCATTAAATACATACATATTTGGATTTGCAAATGGTGCATCTTGTTCATTTTCCAACCAAAAATCCATTAGTAGTTCACTATTTCTTTTAAGTAATAATGATCCTATTCCTATTCTTCTATACTCGGGAGCTACCATAACATAAGTTTCATGCATTGTTCCAACTGTTCGAGAACTTAGGTCGTCAAATAAATACATGCTTATGTTTGAGGCTCCAATTACTTTGTCAATAAGGGGATGTGACATAACCAGCCATTGTTCTTTCATTGGACCATATAAGTTTCCAAACTTAGGTTCGGTATTTAATTCTAAAACTTGCTTTAAGCCTTCTTCTGGTTCCATCTCTTGCTCCAATGTAAAAACTCTTGAGTATAGATCATAAACTTTACTAAAATTAGGGTCATCCGGGGTCATTATAACACTCTCCCTTAATTCACTTTTGAAAGAATTTATGTCTCCAAAAATATTATTTATCTCCCTACTCGCAATTTTTTTTCTTCTAGTAATTGAAGCTAAGCTCTGATTTGCAATCTTTTCGATTTCATCTCCTAATCTGACCATTTTAGCTTGAATAATCGAGATTGTGTTAAAAACCTATCTAGAATGCATTAAACAGACAACAAAACCAATCCACTCAAAACAGCAACACCTATTTTTTGGTTTAATTCCAAGATTTCTTTGAAGAATATTCTTGCTAAGATTATTGTTACAGCTGGAAAAGCAAAGACAATAGGTGCAATTATTGAGGTGTTTTCTGAGGTTATACCGAAACCAAAAGCTAAAAATGCTATCGCCTCTAAAATTCCTCCTAAAACAACAAATAATCCAACATTTTGAGGAAAGGATATACTCCTCTTTAAAGCGCTAGAATATGCTAATATAAAAGGGATTCCCAACGCTTTTATTATCAAAATAGGTAAAAACCAATCCAATCTTGATACTAGAACATCAATGAATACAAATAAGATTCCCCACCCTACCATCACAATTAAGGCATATTGCACACCCTTCGCCATGTTTTTTAATTCGTTTGCCAGAAATCCACATTCTTTAGATAGTGGATGAATGGCAACAATCTTTTTCTATTTCAAAAATAAAAAAATGAGTGCGCAGCGTTGTTGGCGCACTCAAAGGCATTTGGGTTAGCGTTAGCTCCGCAAAACAAAGCGCGGAGGCAAACAAAATGGATGAAATACATGAAACATACAAACGAACCAACCATTCAGTTGGCAATAATTTTTGGCACTTCGAATGGAAGCCAAAGTACGCTTACAGTATTTTCATGAAAGCGTACTATAAAAACCTTATGACAATCTTGCTGCACGAAGGAGCAAAACGCTACAATATCGAAATCGTTACATTGAATGTACAGCCAGACCATTTGCACATGATTGCTTCTTTGCCAAGAGGCATGACCGATATTAAAGCAGAGCAACTTTTGAAAGGCTACACTGCCAGAGTCTTCTTCTTAGCCGCTCCTAAAATGAGGCTTAGATACCCACAAGGACATCTTTGGAGCAAGAGGGAAAACTTGGAATGACTGTAGGCTTCAAAGACTTGCCTTTCATGATCGATTACGTCAACAACCAAGACATGCATCATGCCTTAGCTTAAGTGGAATCTTGGGACTTTAGTCCCAATGAGGAGGTCAAGTTTCACTTTTAACATCTATACCTCTTTTTGAAATAGTACTAATGTGTATACTGGTATATAAATGTTATGGTTTGGTGTTTGTAAAAATCAAAATATTTATATAGTATTTTATACTACACTTATGTAGTATTGGTGAAAATATGGTTTATTTTATTGATATACAACCAACAGATCACTATCTAGAAGAACATGCAAAAGATGTTCCATGGGATAAGGTTGTAGAAATTATTTTTAACACAAAGAATCCGAGAAAGAAAGGTAATAAATTTGAAATTGAAAAAGATGGTTATTATATATTATTTGAAATAAAAAATAATATTTTGTATGTTATTAATGCTAAAAAACTGTAAATGGTGATGTCAAATGAATTGCCCAAAATGCAATGCAACTTTAAAGAAAGTAGAAGTTAATGTACATGGTGCTAAAAACAAAGCAATTAGTTATCAATGTACTAAATGCGATTATTTTGAATTTGAACCAGTTTCATCTAGAAAAGTAGTAGAAGAGTTAAGAGAATCTCCCCTGAAAATAAGACAAAAAGTAGTTAAGCTGTCTCAGGACAGATTAGGCATTTACTTCAATAATAATGTAGTAAGGAGTTTAGACCTTAAAAAAGGAGAATATATCTACGTTTCTGTGCCGGATAAGAAGCATATAGTGATTGAATTGGAGGAATAAATAGTAAATTTATCTTGCTCTTTTAACTATAACCAATGAAGCATCATCACGAACTTCTGTTTTCGGAATAAAATATTCACCTAGTTCATCAATAATTGAATCAACAATTCCATGTGCAGACTTATACCTGTTTTTTTGTAATACAGTTTTTAACAGCTCATCTGCTTCTCTTTGGTATCTCATTCTTACACTAGAACCATCAGGAATACTTCTAATAGCCCTACCTAGGTCTTCAAAGCCTCCATGTTCTATACCTAGACTACTCGTAAAACGGGAGTCCGCTATACCCTCATCAACACCATCGGTTCTCAAAAATAATATCTCACCATTTCTTAATTGTGGTTCATATTGTCTTTCACGGAGTGGAATTGGGTTATTCTCATAAAAGTCAAGAATTGCAGCCATTAATGGAATCTCCTCAACTCTTCCCGTATTTCTAACTATTGTAAGACCTCCCACATTACCAGTTGTTGAAATCTTATCATTTTCAAATTGAGTATAGGAAAATGGGGCACCACCATAGTTAGTTCCCTCTGGAACCATTCTTGATAACTTTAGTTGTTCTTCTGCAAGATTTCCTGTAACTCCCCAGCCTTGGCTTATAGCTGCATCAAGAAAATCACTAAGTTCTTTTCCACGACTTGGGTCGTGTCCGATGGTGTCTGCTAAGACTAACATTTTTTTTGTTGCATTAGGAGGATCTACCACTTTCAAAACATCTCCATGAGAATATAGAGCATAAGCTATATCAAATGGCCCAAATTTTACTTGACCTGTTTGCAGAGGTCTATATTCGGCATTCATAGTAATATCTTAGATAAGCAACTATATAAATCTTTCTATTTTTTAACCACAGTAAAGTGGTAAAATCAATAAAAAATAGAGCTATTATTCTAATTTTTAATCATTTTAGAAACCTTTAAATACTATTAAATATAATATTATTAAAAATATTAAAAATACTATTATACTAAAAAATCAGCGAAGCTGATTTTTGGTATTGCCAAAAATTCCAGAGAAATTTTTCAGCAAAATGGTCAAAGTACAAAAACTTCCATCAGGACAATTAGTAGTTACTATTCCTAAAGTATTGGCAGACTATGAGGACATAGAAAAAGGAACAGAGTTAGAGTTCAAAAAACACAAAGATGGTTTTGTTCTAAAAATAAAAAAGGTGAATAAATGAAATTAGATGAGATAGCTGATTTAATGAAAATATCGAAAGAAGAATTAATTGAACAATTAAAGCAAAATGATGTAATTGAGTTAAAATTAATTGAAAAAAATAATAGTGAAGTTAAAGACAATGGAAGTATAGAAATCATTGAATAAAAAACAACAAACAAAGACAAAATAATCAAAAAAAAACTACGCAAAACCAATGACGAAAAACTTATCAATAATAAAATTAAAAAATAATTAAATAAAAACAAAATCAATGATTAATAATTGAAAATAATAATATTGAAAAAAATAAGAATAGCAATTGAATGCAAAACTGATTAATTATAATTAAAAATTAAATGTAAAATAATGTTGAAAAATAAAATAATGAAAATGAATTAATTGAATTGAAATGGCAAACATATTTTTTGAAATCGGAACTGTTTTTTATTTATCTTTGTTTTGGAACGAGAAAGTTATTAAAGGTGCTATAACAGAAAGCAGTTTAATTGATTTATTACAAAGACATTAACAAAGAGGTAAAGGATGGCTATAGGCGTATTTGTTGAGTTAAGCATTGTTATCATTATTGCAGTTGTTGTCGCAGGAATAATGCGATTGTTAAAACAGCCACTAATTATAGGTTATATTCTAACTGGCATTATAGTAAGCCCTTATTTTCTCAATATAGTTAAATCTACAGATGCCATTGCAACTTTTGCACAGATAGGTATAGTATTGCTTTTATTTATGGTTGGATTAAACTTAAATCCAAAAATAATAAAGGATGTTGGCAAGGTTTCTTTAGTTACTGGAATTGGCCAAGTTATATTCACTTCTTTAATTGGGTTTTTCATAGGTCAATTACTAGGTTTCTCTACAATAGTTTCAATATATATCGCTATTGCTTTGACATTTAGCAGTACAATAATAATAATGAAACTTTTATCTGATAAGGGAGACCTAGAAACCCTGTATGGAAGAATTGCTATCGGTTTTTTAATTGTTCAGGATTTAATTGTAATAGTTATCTTAATGGTCATCTCATCAATTCCAACTGGAATAGATTTTGCTACTTTAGCGCTTGAAAGTGTTTTCAAAGGTGTGGGTTTATTGATTTTATTATTCCTAATAAGCGTTTATATCTTTCCGCAGCTAACCAAAACTATTGCTAAATCTCAAGAATTTTTATTATTATTTTCAATTGGCTGGTGTTTTGCAATAGCTAGTCTTTTTTATTATTTAAATTTTTCAATAGAAGCAGGAGCGCTAGTAGCAGGTATTACTCTGTCTTTATCCCCATACCATTATGAAATTAGCTCTAAAATGAAACCATTACGTGATTTTTTTATCATTTTGTTTTTCATATTACTAGGTTCTCAGATGGTATTTACAAATATAAGCCAGTATATCCTTCCTATCATAATATTTTCAATGTTTATACTTATCGGGAACCCGCTGATAGTAATGGTATTAATGGGTTTGCTTGGCTATACTAAAAGGAATAGTTTTTTAGCAGGATTAACTGTAGCCCAGATAAGCGAATTTTCTTTAATTCTTATTGCATTAGGAGTTAAAGTAGGGCATCTGACAAATGATATTTTATCTCTTGTGACTATTATTGGTTTAATAACTATTGCTGGTTCTACTTACCTTATACTTTATGCAAATAAGATATACCCCCATTTATCAAGGTATCTGGGAATATTTGAAAGAAAAGGCAAAAAAGTTGATGAACACAGATATCAGAAAGATGGAATTTATGATATTATTCTTTTTGGATATGATAGAATCGGTTATGATATCTTAGAGTCTTTTAAAAAAATAAAAAAGAAGTTTCTTGTTATAGATTATAATCCAGAAATAATAACGAAATTAGCAAAAGAAGGTTTTGATTGCAAGTATGGTGATGCAGATGATTCTGAATTGCTAAATGAATTAAACTTTTCAAAAATAAAAATGGTTGTCTCAACAATACATAACTTAGATACAAATCTTTTATTGATTAACAAAATCAGGGAATCCAATAAAAAAACAATTATAACTGTTGTTTCTCATCAGATTGATGAAGCAATGAAGTTGTATGATGCAGGCGCAACTTATGTGCTTATGCCTCATTTTTTAGGCGGCCATCATGTATCTACAATGATTGAAGAGTACGGATTAAATCTTAATAAATTTCTGAAAGAAAAGATTGCTCACATTGAACATTTGAGAAAGAGAAAAGAAATAGGTCATGAGCATCCTAGGCAGGAGAGATGATGATGGGTTAAGAATTATTAATTCTTAGTTCAAATATTGTAACTTATCAGTAGTTATAATAGAAAGATTTATAAAGTGGTTAGTATACTATAGAACTGTGGAAATGGATGAATATCAACCCCAATATGATCCGGAAAGAAGTAGACAGGTAGCCGCTGCAATTGCAACAAAACAGTATCCTATGTCACAATGGTCTTCGTTAGCACAAAATGATGATGCGTGGGACTATTACCAAAGACTGCAATCAGTTGATCAAGAACAAATTGAAAGAACTTTTGATCATATTTTTAGTCATATTTTTTATTCTCCAAGAAATCGTAGTAGGGATCAGTCAATGCTTGTAGCAAGATTGGGTCTAATAGATGGAAGAATTCATAGTTTAGAAGAGGTAACTAAGGAATTTGGCTTTAGGGGTCCAGGTGTGACGCAGAATACACAAAATACACTACTCAGGAAAATGAGACATTCGACTATAGTTGATATAGTAAAAAAATTAGTTGAATAATAAAATTAAATATTCATAAGAAAATTTTAAATAGTAAATTCCTAAAAATATTATTTTAAAAAATGAAAACCAAAGAAAAGAAAGAAGAGAAATTAAAAATTTTAGCAGCTGGAGACATACATGGAGACACAGGACTAGCTGAAAAACTAGCAGAAAGAGCAGAGAAAGAGAAATGTGATTTGGTAATTCTTTGCGGGGATTTGACAATGATGGAACAGAGCACTGATAATATTATAGGGCCGTTTAAAAAAAGAAAGGAAAAAGTTCTGCTTTTGCCAGGGAATCATGAAACTGTTGCTACAGTAGATTTTCTTGCAGAACTTTATGGTGTAAAAAATATTCATGGTTATTCTGTTAAGTATAAGGATGTAGGAATTTTTGGCTGTGGAGGGGCTAATATAGGTTTGTTTCAATTGGAAGAGGATGAAATTTATGATTTGTTAAAAAAAGGTTTTGGTAAAATAAAATATCTTAAGAAAAAAATAATGGCAACACATGTTCATCCTTCAGAAAGCAAAATAGAGAAATTTACAGAGCTGTTTCCAGGAAGCAAAGGTGTAAGAAAAGCAATAGATAAATTCCATCCAGACATATTGCTTTGCAGCCATGTTCATGAAGCAGAGGGTATAGAAGAAAAAATAGGCAAAACTAGGGTTATTAATGTTGGAAGGAAAGGGAAGATTATTGAGATTTAATGATACTCTTCCACATCAGGTATCTCAATATCAATTTTCTCATCATCATCTTTTTCTTCTTCCTTATCTTCTCGGGTTTCTTCTGTTGTATTTTCTGAACTTGTATCGCTTGCAGGACCAGAACTGAACATATTAAACATACCACCCGAGCTTTCAGAGGGACTACCAGAACTTTCCGAAGAATCACTTGAACCTTCAGAAGAACTTGAAGAATCTCCAGATAAATTACTACTGCTACTATCATCACTAAACATATCAGAACTTTGATTTGTATTTGTTGAACTGTTATCACCAAATAGATCTCCTTGGTTGCTCATAACTTCTTGTCCAACTAAAGAAGAGAGCATTTTGATAACTTTCTGTATCTCTTCATGGCTGTCCTCTTTTGTATCTATAGTGATCTTCATCTTAAGTCTCTTTTTTACTATCCTTGACAACTGACAATATAAATTTTTCTATAATTGAGTCAATGAAATTAATTCAATGAATAAATATGCGAGGCGTTGCAGTGAATTGTGAGCGAGTTCGCAACGAGCTCACTCGCATGTCACTGGCAGAAAAGCGAGCCCGAGCAGTAAAATTTGGCTGAGCCCGACAAAGCGAGCGAAAGCGAGCTTTCGCGAGGTGGGCGAAGCCAGATTGAAAATAAATTTAATTTTTAAACTTATTTGCCAATTACTTTTGTAGTTGACTATTTGGTGGTGAAATATTAAATATAAATCCGATATATTTAAATATTATTTACTTTAGTATAATTATTAAAATGGCAAATGATGATACTGACGATATTTTCAAAGATTTTGAGCATAAAGTAGAGGGTAAAGAGGAAGCTCATCATGTACACAAAAAAGAAACTCATGAAAGTCATGAAAAAAAATTAAGCGAAGAAGAGCTTCTTAAAAATAAATATGAAAAAGCAGAGCAGGTTTTGAAACATAAATACAAAACTGAAAAAGAAGCCTTAGAAGAGAAAAAAAAGAAAGAAACACATGTACATGGAGAAATACCTCATAAAAATATTGCAAATATTGAAAGAGTTGCATATGTGGCCATAATTCTTGTTTTAATTGTTTATGTTGGTATAGACCTGTCTTTTTATCACGGAGAAAGAGATGTCGGGGTAGAATCTGATCAGGCTATTACTGCTAGTGCAGTTGAAGTAGGAGAAGAAACTGATGAGACAGAAGAAGTAATGGAACAAGAATCTGTTGAGGAAAAAGTTGTAGTTGAGGAAGAAAAAGTACTATCAGGAAAAATTTCATTAGTTATTGATAAAGTTTATACTAAAGTACCTGATGAGGGTAAGGATTTGGGTTATGTAGAAAAAGTTGTATTTACCATTGATAATGGTAAAGATAAGGCCTTAAGACCTATTTTACAGATTTATGCTTATGATAGCGAATTGGATGAAAGCTGGGAAACAAGGAGTAGGGGTAAATACATTGGTGCTTCAATTAAATCCGGTGGAAGACAAACTGGGACTATTGAGCTAAGTCCAAAAACCTTCAAAGATCTTAATATAAAAAAGACCATCAGATTAACTCTAGACGACTCTGAAAAAGGATTTATTACTGCTGTGAATAAGGATATTACTATTTCTTGATTTCGGAAAGATTTAAAAATGATTATTAATTTCTATAAAAAATGATTTTATGATGAAAAATGGATTATAAACCTTTATTGAAAAACGCAACGGATTATTTAAGTGAGAAATATCACAGTCTTGCTGAAAATGTTAATAGTCTATTATCCCTCAATTCTGGATTAGAAAATAGACTTGTTCCTGTTAATGTTCCTATCTCATTTTTAAACCAGCCTCAATACGAAACTTCAGATAAAATGCGAAATTACTATTTAGCAGGATCAGTTGTCACAGATTACACATGGACTCATGGAGGAAAGATTAGAGTGACAATAAGCGGAGGAGAGATTGATGGTAAAAAAAATACAACAAAAAACATAACTATACCTTCTGTATCTGTAAGATATTTAACCGATATGTATTTAAGGCAAGAATTGGAAGTGCGCGGAGTGAACATAGGGACTAAAAAAGCCAAGAAAATGGTTCAAGTTTTGAAAGGCAAACAGAATCGAAGACATCATTTTTAAAACACTTTCTGCCAATTCATCCAAATATTATTTACAACTTCTTTTAATTCCATATTCTTTATTTCTGCAACTTTTTTATAAGCTTCTACAACAAAAGCAGGCTCATTTCTTTTATCCTTAAATGGAGTTAAATAAGGTGCATCTGTCTCGCAAAAAAGTTGTGTAATAGGGGCTAATTTAACATTTTCTTGAAATTGTGTACTTCTTACAATACTTGTTGGAGCAGTCAAAAACCAGCCATTATCAATTATTTTCTTAACCAAAGATTTTTTCCCAGTAAAGCAATGCATTATTATTTTTTTAAATTTTGAACTTTGTAACATACTTATTGCATCTTCTTCCGCTTTCCTTGAATGTATTATAATTGGTTTGTTTAATTTTTCTGCAAGTTGTATCATTTTTTCAAATAATTCCTTTTGTTCATTTATATTGTCTTTAACCCAGAAATAATCCAAACCAACTTCTCCAATCGCAATTATATTTTTTTTATTCTTTTCAATGAATTTTATTTCTTCATCAATATTAATATTTCTCAAATTATTTTTATTTTTTTGTTCATTGATTTTATTATTATTTTTAATTTTTATTGAATCGTTTTCATTGTAAGTTTTTTGTATTGGATAAATCCCTAAACATGCCTTAACAATATCATATTTTTTTGCTATCTCCAAAGATTCCCTGTTTTTTTCAGGATTGATCCCAGCAGTAAGAATTACTTTTACATTTGCTTTTTTAGCATTTTCAATAACTTTATCTAAATCATCATTAAAATAGCAATGGTCTAAGTGTGAGTGTATGTCTATTAGCATTTTTTAATTTTTAAGTTGTTTATTAGAAATGTTTTTAAACATTGTTATATTATTATTGATTATGGACAGTGTTCGTAAGTTCGGTGCGTAAAGAATTCTTTAATTTTATTATTCATTAATCCATATTTTAGTTTCTAATTTTTAATAAAATAATGGTGTTTAAAATGTCAATATACGTCAAAAACAGGAAATGGAAAGGACAATTAAAGAATTATATGTCTATGGATAAATTCCCTAAAATACAAGGCTATGATTTTGAAAAACCTTTTGATTTTAAAAAATTTATAGAAAGCTACCAGACAATGGGCTTCCAAGGCTCTAATTTAGGCACAGCCCTAAATATCCTGCATAAAATGATTGAGGAAAAGAAAAATGGAAAATTAAGCTTATGGATGTCGTTTACAGGAAACATGATCAGTTCTGGAAACAGGGAAATAATAACCTATTTAGTAAAAAACAAGCTTATTGATGGAATAACAACAACTGCCGCTTCATTGGAAGAGGACATCATTAAATGTATAAAGCCATTCCATTTAGGATCATTTGACATAAAAGGAGAATTTTTATTAGATGAATCAATCGGAAGAATAGGAAATATTTTAGCACCAATGGACCGTTACCTATATTTTGAAAGATTCTTTAATGATTTTTTTAAGAAACTATTGAAAGAATTTAAAGGTATTCCATGCACTTATGAAGTTGCAAGGGAAATGGGAAAGTACATTAAAAAACACACATTAACAAAAAAAAATTATAATAAATCGTTTTTATACTGGGCTGCAAAAAATAATATTCCTGTTTTTTGCCCTGGAATAACGGACGGAGCCATGGGTGATTTAACAACTTTCTTCAAAAGAAAAAACCCAAAATTTGCAATTGATGTCACAAAAGATAATTTTACATTAACTAATATTCTACAAAACACTCCTAAAGCAGGATGTATAGTTTTAGGAGGAGGAATTGCAAAACATTTCCTGCTTAACTCAGCCATTTTCAGGGAAGGCTTTGAATATTCTATTTACATAACTACTGCTAATGAATATGACGGCTCTGATTCAGGAGGAAATCAAGAAGAAGCTATTAGCTGGGCAAAGATAAAGCCAAATGCTCAACGCGTTAAAATAGTAGCAGATGCAACGTTAATATTTCCATTGCTGGTTGCAGGAGTAATTAATAGAATTAGGAAAAGATAAATTCATGAACTATTAAGTTAACGACGCCCAAGACTTATTCTTCTGCCCAAAAAGTCCTTGATTTAAGAAGAGTATTTTAAATTAAAAAATACAGTTCATTTATTTAATATGGCGCTGGGCTTTGAATGTAAGTATCTAAGGTAGTATCTGACTGAAACCGTGCTGGTTGTGGCACTTTTGGAATAATCTTCTCTTTTACCCAATCATAAGTCCTTTTTAAGATAGGTTCTTTGTCCAACAATTTTGGATCTATGTCCTTAATGTATAAACTTGATGCTAATGAAAGCAATCCATCCGCTCTTTGGAAGTCATCAACGAAATCACTTAATCCTAAACTTTCTCCTGTTACTAATGAATTAATGACATGATAAGCTCCTTTTGCAGCGAAAGCCGATCCTACAATAAAAGTTGGAAATCTGATTGCTTTGTCTATACCTAAACGAAATTGAAGGCGTCGATTTATAGCAATTTCTCCCGAAGTACACTGATCTTTGGTTCCATAAGGATATTTATGGAAGTTTGAAGCCATGTCGTATCCTATCACAACCGCGATATGGGGAGGGAGACTGGACATAAACGTAAATACCCAAGATGCTAAATTTAAAGGAATCGTTAGTGAATATCTACTATGTCCTTTATTCTCCCATGCTTTTCCAATTCTTGTGTATTGAGTTTGGATTCCTTTATCCATCCACTTGAAAGGTTTCAATAATGATTCTAATGACATTTTGTGTTGTACTAATTGGATATCATTTAAAAAAATATCTCTTAAATATTTGCTTTATCAGTAAAAAGTGTTACAAATTTATATTACAAAATCTTTATTTTATGTGTAAAATGAGTTTACGACCAAAACTTTAAACAAAAAGTTTAAATAACCTGTTTTGAAGGAATTTATTATGGGAGTATTAAGAAAAGACTATATACTTGAAAGATGGGTTTATTATGCTACTGAAAGGAAAAAAAGACCCAGGGAATTCAAAAAAGAACAGCATATTGCTGAGGAAAAAATATGCTTGTTTTGCCCTGGAAATGAAAATTTAACTCCAAAAGAAATTGGTAGAGTTGAATATAAAAATTCTTGGAAGATTAGATGGTTTCCAAATAAATTCCCTATTGTTGAATTAAAGGGAAAGCCTAAAATAAACGCGAAAAACAAGTTTCTTAGAGAGGGAAAAACTTTTGGGGAACATGAAATAATTGCAGAAACAAATGACCATAAAAAACAGCTTTCAGACTTAAGCGTAGAGCATATAAAGGAAATTTTTGATGTGTATTCATTAAGAATAAAGACTCTTTCAAAACTAAAGGGCATAAAATACGTTACTGTCTTTAAAAATCAAGGCTCTTTGGCAGGAACATCTTTAATCCATGCCCATACACAAATAGCTTCTATGTCCCTTCTACCAGATGATGTGATGAATAAGGTTAATGCAATAAAAAAATTCAGAAAATGCCCTTATTGCAATATAATAAAATTAGAATCAAAAAGTAAAAGGAAAATAATTGAAAATAAAACTAGTATTGCATTCTGCCCTTATGCTTCCAGGTTTAATTTTGAGGCATGGATATTCCCTAAAAGGCATGTCAAGAATATAACAGCTATGCATAATGATGAGTTGTATGATATGGCATCTGCACTCAAAAAAATACTCCTTAAATTAAAAAAATTAAATGCATCTTACAATTTTTTCCTGCATTATGCACCGCAGCAAACAGATCTGCATTTCCATATTGAGGTAACTCCTAGGTTTGAGAAAT
The DNA here is from genome assembly GCA_022564635.1 of Nanobdellota archaeon. Classification (GTDB taxonomy): domain Archaea; phylum Nanobdellota; class Nanobdellia; order Woesearchaeales; family GW2011-AR4; genus JACPJP01. Next base: position 15,013 of record JADFLA010000039.1, read on the forward strand.
GGGGAGGTTTTGAACTATCAACCGGAGCAATAGTAAACTCCATAATGCCAGAAGATGCTGCGAGGTTTTATAGAAGCAGGTAGTGGTAAAATTAAAAAAAATGAAAACTGAAA
>JADFLA010000040.1 GCA_022564635.1 Nanobdellota archaeon
GGTCATGGTGGTTACCTCCACCACCCCTGGAATAATAATCGAATTCTTCTTTCTAGTGTATAAGAAGAGTCTTATTTAAGAATTATGCACCAACCTCGGAAATTGCAAATCATGAAAATCGAATATTTTCAGGACACCGAAAATTTCCAATTTTCGCGTGTTTCCGAAGCCTAGGAAAATTTTATTTTCAGTTGGTTTCGAAAACTCGATGAGTTTTCGAAGCCTGGAAAGCTATACTTTCCGCTGGTTTCTATTTGAAAAAGTTTATTGACGAGAATAATTATCCAAGAAAATTTCTAAAATACTCTAATATTTTATACCATGGCTTTTGTTTTTCTTTTAAAGGTTCAGAAATTTGTTTAAGAACATTTTCTATAGTGATAGCTGTATGCAAAAGGTAGTGCCCGTTATATCCTTCAAAATCTATTTCAGCAGGTGTTATTTCTCTTCTTTCATTTCCCCAATTTAGATGTAGACCTAATGCACTAAAAATTCTTTTTCCTAAAAAATTCCCATATAAATGTCCTCCGTCTAAATCATAAGATAAAATATCACCAGGCATTGGTGCGTCTGGATTTTGGGAAGAAGGTGCGAATGAAGGTCCAACAAAAGACATTCTACCATCATATCCACTTTCCACAAATTGTGTAAATTTTTCTCTTACAGACCTTACTAATTCTAATCTAGCTTCTAAACCAGCTTCTTCCATTTTTGAATTATAAGCTACAGCCATTTAACACCCATTATTTATTTTTTTAAAATAATTATATTAAAATTATTGCTTAGCAGCCAACCTTACATCTCCTTCATGAATAGTTTTCCTTCCAGCATGTTTTGATATTCTAGCTGCTTGTACTGCAATTTTCTCCGTCATCTCAGTCAGAATTTCAGTAAAAGTGTCAATGGCATCTGCTGAAACTCTTTTAGCCCCTGCCTTCATTAAAATTCTCCCAAAAGGCGCTTTTGGAATTACTGTGATTCTTCTTGCCATAAATACCTCTACAATTTTTTATCTAAGAATATAAACCCCTTAGTCTTTGCTTGATTAATATTTTTATATAAATGATTTATATAGTTTTCTATTTTTTGGTAATAATTTAGCTTTATGAATTATATTTTTATTTTTTAAATTGTAATCGATATGCGAGGGCGAGCGTTATGGCAGGGAAGCGAGCCCGAACACTATATTTTGCCGAAGGCCGATTGAAGATTAATTTAATTTTAAAACTTATTTTTCAATTACTTATGTCCCTAAATATTAATCCTGATTAAGAATTCTGCCAAGTTCTTCTATTTTTTCTGCATAAGTTGAAAAATCTCCTTGAGATAACGCTTCTTGTGCTTCTTCATACAATTCTGAGGCTTTATCAAACTTATCTTCTAATGATTCAGGAACTTGTCCTGTTGCTTCTTCAACAATCTTAATTTCTTTTTTTAATTTATCAATCTTCCCACCGAATATTACATTCAAAGCATCCTCAAGAGTTTTCTCCATTGCAACTTTATCCCCATAGGCAACAATAACCCTTTTTAGTTGGGGTAAAGCGCCAGAAGCCGAAGCTTTGAGATAAATAGGCTCAATGTTAAGGAAACTCTGCTCTATTGGTATTATTATTAAGTTCCCTCTAATTACTTCAGAGCCTTGCTGCCCCCATAATGTCAAAAGTTGGGAAATTTCAGTATCTTGATCTATTCTAGCTTCTATCTGCATTGGCCCGTAAGTCAGCTCTTGTTTACTTAGTCTAAAAACTTCCAACTTACCATAATCCTCTGGATCTGAATGGGCAACAAACCACGCAATCATATTTTCTTTTCCTCTAGGGATTAATGGCGTGATCAAGAAAAATCCCTCTTTTTCCGCATCAGGAAGTTTTAAGATTATATAATACGGCTTTAGCTCGACCTCATTGTTTCTATATATTTCATTAGGGGTTCTCCAAACATCCTCTCTATTATAGAAAACTTGTGCATTTTTCATGTGATATGTTCCATAAATTCTTGTTTGTATCCTCATCAAATCTTCTGGATACCTTATATGTTCCTTTAATCCCATAGGCATCTCATCAAAATTTTTAAAAAGCTCTGGAAATATTTTTGCATAATTTTGTATCAAAGGATCTTTTTTATCTATAACATAAAAATCAACATTCCCATTGTAAGCATCCACAACAACCTTTACTGCATTCCTAATATAGTTAATTCTAATAATATTCTCGCTATAAGGAAATCTATTAGATATAGTATATGCATCAATTATCCAAAACAATTTACCATCATTAATGACAATATACGGGTCACTATCATACTCAAGGAATGGCGCTAAAGCAGTTGCTCTTTCAACAATATCCCTATTAAGCAGAATCTTGCTGTCTTTTGTAATAGCACTAGATACAAATAAATTAATGGATCCAAGTTTAATTGAGAAAATAGCTTTTTTTAGTATATTTGAAAGTTGAATACCATCAGCACCTTCATAAGTTGTAAATACATTCTCACTGCCTAACGGATAATCAAATTCTCTTGATTTAGTGTTAACAACTACATAATCATTTGATTGCTCGCCAAAATAAATTCTTGGCTGTGTAATTTCAAGTTCCTCATATTCTGTTTTTGGGGGTATATCCTTAACAAATAGCTCTGGAAGACCTTCTTTGGTTACAATGTTAACAGGGCTAACAACTACACCATACCCATGCGTATAAACGAATTTCTCATTGACCCATGTTTTTGCCTTACTGTCCAGTTGATTCTGGTCAAGTTCTCTTGGAGATAACATTAACTGCCTTAATCTGCCATCAATCTTATACCTGTCTACATCCACATCAAGAAACTCGTAATATGTCCTAAAAAGCTGTATCTGCCTATTTGTTGTAAGCAAAGGTCTCCAATCCCATAACCTCACATTTTCTATAGTTACTTTGTTCCTGTTAATATCATCTATATCAAGATCATAAGTTACTGGAAAGTCTCTTGTAACAACATCAGTAAGACCGTAAGCAAACAAAGTATGTTTGATGTTCTGATTTATATAAGGCTCTTCAAGATTGAATTCATTTGGCTGTACATACAGACCTTGCACTACTCCAGCTACAATATTCCCTGCAAATGACGCAACCAAAATCAATACAATGCTCCCAATTAACAGTTTAGTGTTTTGATTATAAATGTAAGCGAATGCTATTAATGCAACCACTAATGTAATAATTGCTAATATCGTATAAAGTGGAAGAATAATGGTAATGTCTGTAAAACCTGCTCCAAATACTGCACCTCTTGGAGAAAATAAAATAGAGTATCTCTTGAGATAGAAAAATCCCGCTAATAATATCAAAATCAAACCAGCCAGCAGCGATAAATGTGTTTTTCCTTTTTGTGGAATTTCTATTTTAATTTGCTGAAATGGTTGCTCAAAGCCTAAAGATCCTTCCTTAGTATCTTGTTTTGGGACTTTCTTTGTTTTGATTTTTAACAGATAAGCAAATGTTGTCATCACAATTATTGTTAGTAGAAGAAAAAACAATATTCCAAGCATAAATGTATAGAACGGCAAAACAAAAATATAGAAGCTAATGTCATTTTTGAAAACCGGATCAACAAATCCAAAATTAACAAAATTCAAATATCTTAACACAACAAACCAGTATGTGCTTGATATAAGCCCTGCAAGCAAAGAAACAACTGTTATAGCAACTAAGTAAATTTTTTGATGAACTATACCTGCTCTCTTTTTTAAGATAATAAAATTCAATAATAATAATATAAAAAACACAAGAAAAACTACAGCTCCTAATGCTATCTTTGAAAAAAGAACTGTTTTGAAAACAGAAAGATAACCTAAAGAATCAAACCACAACCAATCAGCATAAAGCCCTGAAAGAATTAATAGGATTACTGCAATAAAGATAAATAATCCAAATATATTGCTCTTAATTAATGTATTTCCAGCCATAATTATGTGATAATAAGAATAGTATATAAATTTTGGGGGTATAATATTTAAATAAGTCCTATTATATTAATTATACTATGAAAGCATACTCACTAAAGTTCGTAGCTTTCATTTTCAAATAATATGTATAAAAAAGAGATATAGTTAAAAATGAAAGAACTAATCTTAAAATATGCTCTCCAGAATGCAGTAAAGTACAAAGGAAAAGCGCATATTGGTGCAGTTATAGGTAAGGTTCTTGCTGAGAATCCAAAACTTAAGAAAGATACAAAGAAACTAAGCAAAGAAATAAAAAGAATCATTGATGAAGTTAATTCTTTGCCTTTAGAAGAACAAAAAAATAAACTTAAAACATTTTCTGATCAACTTAAAGAACCAAAAAAAGAAGAAAAAGACCTTTTCTCTATTTTTGAAATTAAAGAAGATGAACAGGTTGTAACTGCTTTTCCGCCAGAGCCAAGCAAATACCCCCATATAGGGCATGCAAAATCAATTTTTCTTAATTATGAATTAGCAAGAAAATACAATGGAAAATTTATCTTAAGATTTGAAGATACTAACCCAAAGCTTGCTGACAAAGAATTCTATAAGATACATCTAGAAAATTATGAATGGTTGGGAATAAAACCAGATTTGGTTGATTATGCCTCAGACCATATGGAAGAATTCTATGATCTAGCAAAAAAAATGATAACAAAAGGCTATGCATACTTATGCATATGTCCGCAAGATAAAATAAAAAAATATAGGTATGAGGGCAAAGAATGCACATGCCGTTATTTATTAGAACAAGAACACCTCAAAAGATTTGATGAATTATTTAAGGAAAAAGAAGGAAAAATGGTTTTAAGGCTTAAAGGGTATATGCAACATGAAAACACCACAATGAGAGACCCCACTTTATTCAGGATAACAAAACATCCTCATCCAAGGCATGGAAATAAATATCATGTCTGGCCAACTTATGATTTTGAAAATGCAGCCCTAGACGGAATAGAAGGAGTTACCCACAGGCTAAGAACAAAAGAATTCGAATTAAGGAATGAGTTACAAAATTACGTACAAAACATACTAGGCTTTAAGCAAACAAAAATCTATGAGTTTGCTAGATTCAATTTAGAAGGAGTTGAAAGCTCTGGAAGAGTTATTAGGGACTTAATAAAGAAAAAGAAGCTTACTGGTTGGGATGATCCTTCCTTAACAACATTAGTTGCTTTAAAACGCAGAGGTTTTTTACCTGAAGCAATTAAGAATTTCGTCTTATCTACTGGAATTACAAAAGTAGAAGCAACATTAGCCTGGGATGATCTTATTGTGCATAACAAAAGAATACTTGATGCACGTGCTAGCAGGTTCTTTTTTATTCATAATGTTAAGGAAATAAAAATTGAAAAAGCTCCTAAACAAAATGTTAAATTAAAATTACATCCGGATGCAAAAGAGAAAGTAAGAGAGTTTACCACAAACGATAGATTCTACATAGAAAAAGATGATTTTAAGAAATTCAAGAACAATAAATTGTACAGATTGATGGATTGTTTGAATTTCAAGAAAAAAGGCAGTAAATTAATTTTCCATTCTTTGGAACATAAAAATTTTAAGAAAAATGGAGATTTAATAATTCATTGGCTTCCTAAGCAAAAAGATTTAGTTAAAACAGAAATTCTGATGCCGGATAAGAGATTAATCAAAGGAATTGCAGAACAGATGGTAAAGAAATTAAAAGAGAATGATGTTATTCAATTCGTAAGATTTGGATTCTGTAGATTAGATAAAAAAGAAAAAAATAAATTAGGGTTTTGGTTCACTCATAAATAAAAAATACAATAAAATTGTCATTTCTCAAATTTAATGTATACTCAAAGCAAATAATAATCAAACATTTGTTTGCTTTTCGTAATAAGCAAACGCAATATTAATGTTCGAAAATTTGTTGCGTTTGCTATAAGAAAATATACTAAGATAGCATATGAGCAGTTCTAGATAAATGTTATCAGTAAAGGGCTTTGTCCATAAACTACCACCTTGTCCATAAACTCCTCTTAAATCAGGGCTTTTTTGGGCAATAAGTTTTTATAGAGTTCTATGTTAGAATAAGATTAATGGTGGGGTAATAATGGTATTTTTCTTTAACAAACACAAAAAGGAGCAAGAGTATATTGATAAAACTGAAGATATAATAAATAAGATTACTAGAAATACTTTTGAAGAAATGGAAAAAATGTCAAATAAACCCACAAATGAAGGGATGAAACATGAACCATTGACATTGATGACATCTACTTTAGAAGATAATGAATATACTATTGTTGACGAAAATGGAAATGAGGATTGTTTTTATTACACTAGAGATAAAATAATAGAAGCATTAAAAAAATATGATAATGATATAAAAAAAGCATTTTCGTGGTTAAAATCTATAAAATCAGAAGAGATGAGAGAATCCAGCGTTAAGCGAGAAGTTCAAAGACTAAAGGATTTAGAGTTTAAAAAAATAGTTAGAGAAGAGGCAGAAAAACGCGTATTTGGAAAAGTAAGTAATAAAAGAATACCAATTTCTGAACAAGATAAAGAAATCATATTTAAAAAATTTAATAATAAATGTTCAGTATGTAATAAAGCAGAAGGATTACATATACACCACAAAGATAAAAATCCTAAAAATAATAGAATGGATAATCTTATTGTTTTATGTGGTGTTTGTCATAAAAAAATACATATGAAAGTTAGATAATATGGGAATATTCAAAAATAATTTTTATATGGGTATTCTATTAGTTCTTTTATGGATTATGTATGGAATTTTACCTCGTGTTATTACCTTTTTTAATCTTGATAATTTTCTTACCAGATTATTCACCAAATTATTTTTATATATGATAATTATTTCAACTATATTTGTCATATTTGTTATTTTAGTTACTTTTTTAGGTAGTGTTTATAAGGAAATTAAATTACCAAAACCTTCAATAAACAAAACACAACATAAAGAAATATCCATAACAGAAAAATTAAGTAGTTTAAAAAAATTAAAAGAGTCTGGAGTACTTACTAACGAAGAATTTAAGAAGAAGAGAAAAAAGATATTAGATGAATTTTAAAGGAAAGTTTTTATAACTAAATTAATCTTCATTTTTATATGAAAGACCATCATTATGATTATATAATATATTTGTTAATTTGGATTCTATTAATTTCTTTTATATTTTTATTCAATAGATGGTATATTAATCATAGTATTATGGGAAATATTTTTTTAATTACATTTATAGCGATAATAATTAATTTAATAACCTTTAAATTTATTAAAAATCTTAATTATAAGGCTTTATTTGATATGAATGATATTTTTGGAAGAAAACAATTACATCAAGAATTTGAAGATATTAATAATATATCATTAACAAAGATTAATGAAGGGGTAGATAAATATTTAGAGATAAAAAATTATATTTATGCTTATGGTATTATAATTTCTATAATACTTCTTATTTTTTCGGCAATTATTTCTTTTTATTGGATATTGATTATTTTTCTTATTTATGTATTTATTAAATATTATTCTATCAAAGCAAATGTTGGATTTTTACTTGATATAAGATATGAGAAAGAGAAATTAGAAAATAAAAAATTTGAAGAAGCACAAATAAAAAAAGGTTTAGTTAAATTTGGAAATAAATGGGGGACACCTCACCAAATTAAAGAATGGAAAAAAGTAAAATATGGCATCAAAAGTAATTTTATGAATATGTCTCATTTTCAATTTGAAGAATTTATAGCTAAGTTATTTAGAAAGATGGGATATAATGCAGAAGTAACTAAAAGAACAGGTGATTATGGTGTTGATATAATTGCAAGAGGTAAAGGTGACAAAATTGCAATTCAAGTAAAACATAACAAAATAGGTAATAATGTTGGGAATATAACAATTCAAAAAGCATTAGGAGCTACATATACAATAAATGCAAATAAAGTAATTGTAATAACAACTTCAGATTTTACACGACAGGCCAGAGAACAAACTAGAAGTGCACCAATTAAATTGTGGAATTTAATGACATTAAAACAGATGGTTGGGAAGTATTTTATTGATGCAGATGATGATATTAAACAAGAAGATAAAAAGACAAATAAATTACGAGAAAAATTAGATAAGGAAGATATTGATAAGGGAAATTATGATTTAAGTGATATACCTATAGAAAATAAAGATGAGATTAAAGAACAAATAATAGCCGAAAGAATGGAAAGAGAATCAAGGTTAAAATGAGGCAAACTTTTTATATAGCTCTATATGAAATAGGTTAATTTGAGGTGGTTTTGATGGGTACAAGTCTAGTCGTAAGGTCTCAAATAAAGAATTATGCCAAGGTTGATGACAAACATTTAAGCATATCTGAAGATTTTTATGAGGCATTAAACAAAAAAGTTGAAAAATTAATAGAAGAAGCGTCTAAAAGGGCAAAATTAAACAACAGAAACACTTTGATGGGTAGGGATGCTTGACTTCAGTCAAGTTAGAAAATTTATAAATTTTCCGCTATTTAGATTTTTACTTCTTTCCTTATTTTTCTCTCTAAATGTTTAATCCTATGTTTTTTAGCTTCTAACAATTCACGCATTACTGTTTTTATGGATACTAATGCATCATTTAATTCATTAATTCTGTTTCTGTTTTCTCCTAATGCTCTATTTTTTTCTTCCCTAGTTTGCTGCAGTTCTCCTTCAAGTTTCTGTATCCTTGAACTTAACATCTTTTCAGTTGTTATGTAGGAGCTTTTGTATTTTTTTAATTGTCCAAATTCTATATTCATATTGTATGCAGCCAGTTCTCTTCCTGCGTATCTATAGTTTACTTTACAAAGCTCTTTAAAAAAATTCTTCAAATTTGATGGATTTATATTATCCAAAGAAGCATTTTGCATTTTTATATTTTTAATCTTCCAAACAATCCCTTTTTCTTCGGTTTCGGAGGTTCATCAAGACTGGAAAATGGGATAGATGGCATTACAACCGGACCTTGTTTGGGCATAGGTTGGTCAAGTTCTAAATTTGGTTCGTTAAGTGATGGTTCTAATGGTGGTTGCTGAAACGCAGGTTCAGGAACTGGTACTGGTTTTGGCTCTTTTTGTTTTTCAATAAAATCCTTGATCATATCAGAAACTGTAACCATGCCATCTGCAATTATCTTGTTTTGTTCTATAACAGCATCAAGTTTTTTATTAATAGCATCTTCTTTTTCCTCAACCTTAAGCTCTTCTGATGCTTCTTTAAACAACCTCAGCATAGAATCCATGCTTTTTGTCAAAGCACTCATAGAATTCATTAATTCCTGAGAAGAAAACTTTTCTGCCTTTAACTTTTGTAGCTGCTTTTTTAACTCAATAATGTCCATATGAGGCATCATGTCATAAGGTTCATCTTTAGCCATTTATATTTACCTCTTTTTTCAACCAATATAATTTTTATGAATATTGGAAAAAGAGACCAGAAAATTACGAAGTGATTTTCGTTGCCTCTTTTTTAGATAAATTATTTTATTGTATTTTATATAAACATTTCGGTTTTACACACTCATTATAAAAATCAAAAAAATTTATAAACAAATTAAGCCATAGTAAGCCCAATGAAAAAAATAGGAAAAAAGGCATTTATATTTGGGATAGGCAAGTTAGTAATTTTTGTGCTAGTTCTGATATTACTATTTTTCTTAATAAAAAACAGTTGGAATATAAATGATGCCTTCAATAGTCTATTAACTTTGTTGAGGATTAAATAAATATAAATTAATTTACTTTATTACTTCTCAAACTCATACATCCGCTCAGAATCAAGATTCCATAGTTCTTTCCAGTTGGATTCCGTTGACATGAAATCAATTTTATTGCAATTATGAAATATTGCGTTCTTAATTTGCTCCGTTATTAACAATTTTCCTAAATTCTTGATTTCTGGGTTCCTCCCGAAACTCAAAACATAATAAACATTATTAAAAAATATGCTCAAGCCGATCGCTTCTGTATTATTATCAACTTCAATACTTATCATATCTAAAATATTTTTTTTGTTTGCAATGTCCATTAGTTGCTCAATGCTTGATACAAAATCTCCTTCATTATAATCTGAATCTTTACCAAATACTATTTTATTAAATTCAACTAGTTTATAAAAATCCTTTATCCTATTATATTCTATAGAATAGCCGGTTTCTCTTAATTTTCTTAAATCATAATTAAAGTTTTTTCTATGTTTTTTCTTAAACGATTTGATATAGTTTTCAAAACTATTTCCATATTTCTTGAGATTCAAAAAATATCTCTTATCTCCCTGTTTAAAATTATAATATTTTGCTTCTTCAGAATCTATGTAATAAATCTGGGTATCCTCAGGACAGTTTTCAAGAAAAAGTTTAATATTTCTTTTATCTCTAAGAAAAAATTTATTCTGCTCAGGAAAAGTATCTCCAAAATATGTATAAGTATCGCAATTTTTATCAAATACTAAGGGTAATAAACCTACTTTATTTTTTCCATCTAATCCTAAAATAAAATTAAAGCTAAAATTCTTCTTATGAAAACAAAACCTAAAATCCCACAAATCCCAAAGAATTTCTTTAGAGTTAAATGTTTCCCAAAGGTCCTTGCACCTTTTTTCATCCGTAACTGTTATAAATTTCAGCATCTATCTTCTTACAATTGAAAATATATATGTCTTATAAATTTTTTCTGGCCTAAATTTTTTTTTAAAATAAAGTAAAACCTTATCACTTCCTCCAAAATCAACATAGTCAAAACCTTCAATCTTTAATCTATTAAGATCATCTATATTTGCTATTTCTCCCAATTCGGGATACGAGTAATCAAGTATGCCTATAGCAGAATAATAGTTGTCGCTGTTTGGAATTTTCCATCCAGCAGTTATGGTACAAGGTTTATCATTAATATACATTGTTTTTGCCATATAGACGCCCTCAAAATTATTATCAATTAGATTAAAAAAATAATCCTTGTCAACTCTGTCTCTGGAATGCCTTTTTTTTAACCAATTTAACAAAATTTTTTTGAGTTCCTCTTTAGGAATATCTTTGCTGTTCTTTATTCTTACCTTATTTCTCTTATAAAATCCATTCCTGATATTTCTTAACTTCTTCCATTTACTGCCTCTTAGTTTTGAATCCCATAAATCCATATTATACATCGGCCAATAAAGAATATCAGTAGAATTACAAACTCTAAAGCCATTTCTTATTTTGAATTTGTTTAAAATTTCTTTCCGTACATCTTCTGAAACCTCTACAACAAATTTTTTTGCTTTCTGCTTCTTTAAAATATAATTTGTTGTTTCCAACAATAACTCCAATCTTTCACTTTCCGGTGCTAATATACTATTAGGAAACAAGCTCCAGACCTTATTTTTTTTATCAAATTGTGTCAGCAATATTTTATCATTACCATAATCAAAGAATATGTTTCTATTCCACTCAGTCTGATTATACAAATAATGCAGATAGTTATGCTCTGCAAAATAGCCATACTTTCTTATTGACTTCTTTATCTTTTTTTGATGCTTGACAACATCATATACTACTTTCAAATCCCAATGCACCCCTTTATTATATAATTTTAATTTAATTATTTTGGAACTATTTAAAGTTTTATAATTTTTTATTATTTTTTAATGATTTTTTTGATTTATTATATTTTTATAATTTTTTATTTTATTATTATTTATTGAATAATTTTTATTAATTTTTAAAATTGTTTATAAAATTTGAATGAAGTGAAAATTTCTAAACTAGAGAAAATTTTACTATTTTGAATATGCACAAAAATGCTTGCATTTTTGGCACCCTAGAAATCCCGTTGGATTTCTATGGATTTATGAAATTTTCTCGTTGATTGTATTTTTATTATTGAACTTATACCCAATCATTTTGTAAATAATTTTTGCAGCAGTAAAATCTGGGCTTACATTATTCACATTAGGACAAAGCTCGACAACATCGAATCCAACAACATTTCTTTTTTCAAAAACATTCTTCAAAAATCTAAGAACTTGATAATATCTTAAACCTCCTGGCTCTGGTGTGCCAGTTGATGGCATTATAGACAGATCCAAAACATCTAAGTCAAAAGTGATATAAACATCCTTTGATAAATTTGAGATTGCTTTTTCTTCCCATTCATCATTATCAAAAATATCTTTAGCCCAGAAAATTTTTAATTTATTTTTTTTAACAAAAATTGATTCTTCATAGCTTAAACTTCTAATTCCAACTTGAACAATATTTTTGCATATATCTAAACACCTTTTCATAGCGCAAGCATGACTAAATTTAGTTCCGTCATATTCTTCCCTCAAATCAGCATGTGCATCTAACTGCAAAATAGAAAAATCATCATGACTATCAGCAAAAGCTTTAACACAGCCAGGAGTTATAGAATGCTCTCCTCCAATTATTATCGGAAATTTATTATCATCCAATAATTCTTTAACATTTTCAAATACGTCATTAACCATTTCTTCCGGATTTTTATCAATAATTAATGGATTTAATGTACAAATACCAACATTAGATATTTCCTTACCAAGTTCTTCATCATATAATTCTATATTTCTTGATGCGTTTATAATAGCTTGAGGTCCCTTTGCAGTTCCTTTTACGTAAGTAGTGGTTTTTTCATAAGGTATTGGCAAAATAACAACTTTAGAAGTACCATAATTACTTAAATTATCTTCTAACTCTAAAAAATTATTTGGGAATTTAATATAGTTCATTTCTTAACAATATGAAACCAATAAGTTTTATAAAAACTTTCAGGATAAAATTTTTTTTTAAACTGCAACAAAGATTCTGTGGAGTCTCCAAAATCTGCAAACAAAAATTTTTTCTTTTTTATCTGAGTCAAATCATCTATATTTGCTATCTCCCCCAAACTACCATATTTATAATTATACAAACCAATGGCAGAGTAATAGTTCTTGCTATTTGGTATTTTCCACCCAGAAGTTATACAACATGGTTCTCCATTTACAACTACACTCCTAGCAATATCAGTTCCTTCAAAATCATTTTTTATGAAGTTAAGGTACATCTGTATATAATAATTCTTTTCTACTTTAGGCCTTTTTTTCCTCCACTCAAGAACTACATCAATTAATTTTTTTTTATCTATCTCTCTTGATGGAATAATTTCGACATTAAAAGATTTCAAAAATTTATTCTTAATATTTCTTAATTTCTTCCATTTCTTGCCTTCTAAGTTTTCATCCCATTTTTTCAAATTAAAGACCGGAGTATTATAAATATCTGGAGCATTAGTCATTCTATATTTGCTTGATTTTTGCAATATACGTTTTATATTATTATAGAATTTTTCCGGAACAAATATAAATACTTTCTTATCTTTCTGCTTCATTAAAACATAATCCAAAAATTTATTGAAAAGCTCTACTCTTTTATTCTCTGAAGCAAGAACTTCTCCAATAATCTCCCATGTCCCACTTTTATACCTTACAGAAAATAGCCCGGAATCTTTAAATTTAAAAAAATATGTTTTCGCATAGTTAGTCTGTTGATTGTAAAAGAACCAATAATTATGTTCTCGCGTAGAACCATATTTTTTTATACAATTTATAATTTCTTTTTTACCAGAAGATATATCATCAATAATATCCATGTCTGGTAAAGTTTATCTGCAAAGTTTTTATAGATTTTGCTTTTGTCAAAAATTCCATGCTTTATTTCGAATAGATGGAATTTTTGAGCATGAACTGGGAAATTTGCAAAGCAAATTTCCGGTTTGTTAAAAATCCTCATGGGATTTTAAACACTCAGAAATCGTAACTATTATTATTAAATTTGCGATTTCTGACACGTTGAATAATAAAACTAGAAAAAATATGTTGTTATTTACTGGCTTGCCAATTGCTCTGGCACTTCATATATTCTATCAGAATGACTTCTTGGAAAGTCTATGCCTCTCTTTACAACTTTCTTGGTATACTTTTTTGCATCAAAAGCATTTGTCAATAGCTTAACCGCACTATCAACGTCAAAACCCTTGCATGAGAAAACATCAATAAAAACATAATCTTTTTCTGGAAATGTATGTATACTTATATGGGACTCTGCAATCATAACAAAACCAGAAAGCCCATTAATTGTAGCTCCCGGATCTAACCACTTAACAACCTGAGGCAATGTCATCCTGTGCATTCCTAATTCCTTAGGTAGATTATTAAGAATATCGTAAACTAGACTCTGGTCAGTCAATTTTTTTCTATTGCAAGACGATGCATCAATCGTCAAATGTTGACCGAATTCCCTCATTTTTTTAAAATTAATCTTTTTTATTAAAAATTATTTATTACAAAAGTAGTATTTAAACCTTTCTCTTTTTTGCCTTTCTCGTCGAGAATTTTTGGAAAAATTTCAAAAAATTTGATTTAAAAAAAATAAAAAGAAAAGCTATAGAAAAAAATAATATAATTGTAGACGACAAAATTGTTTTGAAAATTATCTTAATCAAAAAATCAAAAAATTGTTGCTGCAGCTATTCTATGGAAAATAAAAAATGATTTTATGTTTAATTACGAAACGAAAAGACCACTTTTAAAAATCAAATATGAAGAATTGTGTAATTCACCACGACAAGAAATTACAAAAATCTGTAACTTTCTTAATGTTCCATTAGAAGATACTCTTTTACATCATGAAAAAGTCAAACATGATGAAGTCAATGAAAAAGGAATTACAGTGGGTGAAGTT
>JADFLA010000003.1 GCA_022564635.1 Nanobdellota archaeon
TTTTCGCAAAATATTTTAAGGGGTTCGTACTTGAATATCTTATGCCTATACATCGTACTGAAGTTAATCCCTACCGATATTGCTCCTTTACTAGAGCTATAGCTACTAATTTCCATGCTTATCACCTGTTTTTTAGTGCTACTGGCTTTTCAACTAAGCTCTGGAAAAAGAGCTTAGTGCAGTAGCCTATAGAACTCTGAGAAAAAGTCAAATTTAATCTTTATGCACCGTTTAAAAACGGTGGCAATACTATTCTAGCCTAACAAAGGTTATGCGAACTTTTTATGCAAAAAAACCATACTTTTATAAACTACCTATATACTTCAGTATATAGATTGAATAGAGGGAACAGAGAGTATAGTGACTAATGACTTTTACTTTTTCTGTTTCACGTGCAGTGGAGATATTTCAACACGTACGTTTTTATTCAAGGAGATTAGACAGAATGACATTTGAAGAGTTAAATGTAAACCAAGAACTAGTTAAAGGTCTAAATGAAATTGGGATTAAAGAACCTACTGACATACAACAGAAAACAATACCTTTGATAAAACAAGGCAAGGATGTTATAGGCATATCAAAGACTGGTTCTGGAAAGACAGTTGCTTTTGGTATTCCATTATTAGAGAAAATCCAACAAGGCCAAGGCGTGCAGTTTTTAATTATAGCTCCGGTAAGAGAGTTAGCTGTGCAAATATCAAAAGAGCTAAAGAAGTTTGGCAAGTATGTTAAGTTTTACGTTGCTACTGTTTTTGGTGGAGTAGCTATTAATCCGCAGATAGAAGCTATAGAAAGAGCGGATATTGTGGTTGGAACTCCAGGAAGATTATTAGACCATTTAGAGAATCATAAACTTGATATTTCAAGAGTAAAATGTGTTGTACTGGATGAAGCTGATAAGATGGTAGAGATGGGATTTATAGAAGACATAAGAATTATTCTTAACAAAACTCCAAAACATAGACAAATGTTGCTATTCGGAGCAACAATTTCACATGAAATAGAAGAACTTAAGCAAAAATATATGCATAATTCATTAACTGTACAGACAGAATCACATGTTCAGGAAGAATATCTTGAACAATATTATTACAATATAAAACAATATGAGAAATTCTCATTGCTTGTCCATTTATTGAATAAGGAAGAGGATAAGGGCTTAACAATCATTTTTTGTTCGGCAAGATCCACTGTAGAAATGGTTACAAGAAACTTAAGGGACAATGGAATAAAAGTGGAAATGACTCATGGGAAATTGAGCCAGAACAGAAGGCTTAGTATAATAGAAAATTTCCATAAAGGAAGGCCGAATGTGCTGGTTGCCTCAGCGGTTGCAGCACGTGGTTTAGACATTAAAGATGTTACACATATTTTCAATTATGATTTAAGCCAAGATCCGGAAGAATATATTCATAGGATTGGCAGGACTGCTAGAGCAGGACAAACGGGAAAAGCCATCACATTACTAAGCGAGAGGGACCATGATACTTTCAGGGAAATTTTAAGCAGGTATCCTGTTGAGGTCAAAGAACTACCATTAGAGGATTTTCCAAGGTTGGGGTTTAATGCCGGCATGAGAAGAAGATTTGGAGGTAGAGGCTTTAGGAGTTCAGGAGGATATGGCAGCTATAACCGTTCCAGGCCAAGATCATATAATAGAGGAAGTTCATTTGGAGATAGGTCACATAGGGGAAGCAGTTCGTTTAGTGGTAGGTCAAGGCCGCATGGAAGGTATGGCAGTTCATCAAGGTCTGGATCCGGATCATTCGGGAGACGATACTGATTTTAATTTAAAGATCTCATAATTTACTCTTAAACTGATCATAACCATAACCTAATTTTTTCTTTTTCCCTTTATCTAATAAATAAACTCCTTCTTTTTTTGATAAAATTTTTCCAACAATAGTAAAGTCACTCTTTATTTTATTTAATTTTTCAAATTTATTTTTATTGATTGTAAAGACTAATTCAAAATCTTCTCCCCCATAGAGAGCATAATCATATGGATTTTTATTTACTTTTTTAGTATCATTAATTGTTGTTTTATTTATTGGGATTTTTTCTTTGTAAATGACTGCACCTGTTTTGCTTTCAGAACAGATGTTAAGGACTTCAGAACTTAAACCATCAGAGACATCTTCCATTGCATTAACATAATTTGATAATTTTCTTCCAATATTTAATTTACATTTGGTATTCAAATAATTATTAATTGATTTACCTGTTTTTTTGTTTCTCAATAATTCTAATCCTGCTCTTGATGCTCCTAAATTTCCAGTTACTAGAATTAAATCATTAATTTTTGCATTGCTTCTTAAACACAAATTTTTCTTCTCGACAATACCAATCATATTTACTGTTATGGATATATTTTTTCCATGGGTTAGATTTCCACCAATAATACTAATTTTATATTTTTTTGATGATTTATTTATTCCATTGTATAATTTATTAATAAAATTAACATTTGTATTTTTGGGTAGAATAAGAGAAATCAAGGTGTATTTTGGAAAGCCACCCATTGCTGCTATATCTGATATATTGCTTTCTATTGCTTTTTTTCCTACTTGTTCTGGGGTAAACCAAGATAAATTAAAATGATCATCTTCTACTAGTGTATCTGTGGTTAACAATAAATAATGTTTTTTATCGAATTTAAGAACAGCTGTATCGTCTCCTATTCCCTTAATTATATCTTTTGAGAATAATTTTATTCCTTTGCTTATTTTTTTGATTAATTCTATTTCTCCTAAATTGGATACTTTCATTTTAAACACACTTCCTTTTTATATTATTTAAAATGAAAGCTACGAACGGAACGAAGTGTAGTGAGTATGTTTTCATATAAATCACAAACTTTTTAACTCTTAAATAATTTTCTGTTTACATGCCTAGTTTAATACTAATATGCTTTTACTTCATGTTACCGGTATATTTCGCTAATATGGCTCCGGTTATAGTGAAAAAGGTATTTAATAATTTAGCGTTTCCTCTTGATTTCAATAAAAAAATAGGAAATAAGGAGATATTTGGAAAGAATAAAACCTTTAGAGGCCTTATTTTTGGTGTTATATTTGCAATTATAATAACATTCATACAATTTAATTTTTATAAAAATAATATATTAGTTGATTTATCAATTGTTGATTATTCTGATTGGTTGTTGATTGGGTTGCTTATGGGCTTTGGAGCAATTTTTGGAGACTTAGCGGAAAGTTTTGTAAAAAGAAGAATAAATTGTAAACCTGGCAAACCATTTATTCCCTTTGATCAATTAGATTTTGTCATAGGAGCCTTAATTTTTATTTATCCAATAGTTGCTTTGTCGTTAAATAAGATAATAACTATATTATTATTAAGCTTTGTTTTGCATGTTATAGTAAATCATGTTGCTTATTATACTGGGTTTAGGAAAGAGAAGTGGTAGTTATAGTATAAAATAAAGCAATATCGCAGG
Organism: Nanobdellota archaeon; assembly: GCA_022564635.1. GTDB lineage: Archaea > Nanobdellota > Nanobdellia > Woesearchaeales > GW2011-AR4 > JACPJP01. The sequence goes on from JADFLA010000003.1 coordinate 3,458, forward strand.
AACAAAAAACCATAAATTCTTTACAAAGATTTCATAATAATTTTTTTTCTTTAATTTTATTATCAAAGAAGATGTTGGAATACCAAATAAGAATATAAGCGCTGATTCTATAACAAATAAATTAAAAATTTTGCTGCTTAGGTAAAATACAATTCCAAGAAAAAAATAAACCCTAATAGAATTTTCCAGATTTATTTTTTTGTTCAGGATCAGGATTAATACAAAAATTATCAAGATTGTTATTAAGACAATGTTTAGTTTATAAAAGAACAATATAGAGATTATGATAATGAAAAACAATATTTTCTTAAGAAGAATGAAATACTTTTTTCCGGGTTTTTGCTCTTCCGGAGCAAGCTTGATTAAGATTACACCTAGCAATAATCCTAAGTAAGCGATTATTGATGCCAAAAAATAGCTTATAAAAGTTATTTGCATGTTTTCTCTTCTATCTTAGAAATTTTTTCCAGTCTTCTTACGTGCCTTCCTTTGTTGCTAAAAGGGGTTTTAAGCCAAAGCTTTAAGGCTTTTATTGCTTCTTCTTTTTTCAGAAATCTTGCCCCAAGAGAAAGAATATTTGCGTTGTTATGTGTCCTTGAGAGCTTTACAATATTAATATTGCTTCCATAGTATAATGCAGCTCTTATTCCAGGTATCTTATTAGCTACTATTGCTTCTCCCTGCCCTGAAGCCCCGAATATTACGCCTCTGCTTTCCTGGTTCTTAGCTACTTTTTTGGCTGCTTTGGATATAAAGTCCGGGTAATCATCATGAGGGTCTAATTTATGAGCACCTACATCCTCAACTTCAAAACCTTCGTTAATGAGAAATTTTTTTATTTCCTCCTTGAGTTTGAATCCTGCGTGGTCAGTTCCAAGAATTATTTTTTTAATTGGCATTTTTTGTTTCAATAAACTAATTCCTATTTTAATTAGTATAATATATTTTTATTTTGATGATTATAATGTTTATTATTCTTTTAGAATTATTTTATTTATTGTTTTTAATATTATTGTTTTTAAGAACTTACCAAGACCTTATATACTCACTATGGCCCCATTGTATTAATAAGTCAACACCTAACTTTTCAACTACTATAGGTACGTCACAACCGCCCCAGCAGCTTCCCAGCCATATCACAACAGATGCATTGGTATTTTTTTCAATATGTTCTTGTATTTCCTTTGCTTTTGGCTTTAGACCATCTGGAAGCTGTATGCACACTAATTTGGCATTGCTGTTCTTTATTTCAGCTACTGCTTTGTTTAGCTCTAAATCGTAGTTTTCCATTATTATGTGGAATTATTGGTTATTTTAAAAGTTTATTGGGATAAATTGCTTTGTTAATTACATAAACAACTCATCCAACTCGAAATCAGAAAGATCCTTTTTATTGATTAGTTTAGAAAAATCTTTGTCTTTCATCTTTTTTCTTTCTTCTCTCATGTTCTCTATTTCAATGTGGTCTTCGTCAAAAAATTCTTCCATATTTATTCACCATAGTTCTTTCTACTGTAATCTTCATTATTCTGTTCCGCTGATGCTTTTTCATAGCTTTCGTTGGTATTGCTGATATAGACAGCGCAGCCTAGACACATTGTAAATCACCTATTTAAAACTATAAGAACCTCTTTTCTATTACTACTATTGAGTAATGTTCTAGTATATAAATCTTTCGTTTTCTGAATTAGAAGTTATATTGAAAAATTTAGCTGTGCCAGAGCGGTGAATTGCACGCGAGCTCGCGTGTGAAATGCGACGAGCGACTGCGAGTCGCTCGCAATTCACTGTCGCGAGCAGGCAAGTCAAAATGCCGCACCTTGATTATTTTAGTAATATCATTTGGTTAAGATACACGGCATTTTAATTTATGTCATTACATTATTCTACCCACCCACCTCCCCTAATTTAGGCACAGCTAAATTTTTTTTAATCAAATTAAAGAAAGGTTTATATATGTTCTTAGGCAGTTAAAAATAAAAAAAGGTGGAGATTATTGGGCATTAAAGACAAATTCAAAAAAGAGGTAAAAAATCTTAAGGATTATATAGTTCTTGTTACAGTAAATCCCAAAATCTATCAAAAATCGAATTTGGAAATCTTAAATGTACTAGTCAATGAACAAAAAACTCCTGGAGTATATGTTACCTTAAACAAGCCTTTTGATATAATGAAGAGGCTGCTTAAGCAGAGCAAAATAGATTCGAGGTTAGTAATTTTTATAGATGGGATTACAAAAGTACCTGAAAATAAAAAGGTAAAAAACTGCCTCTTTATAGGGTCACCTGAAAAATTGAGTGATATTTCTCTTGCTATGGATCAAGCAGTTAAGGCCTTGCCAACAAAAGAAAAATTCATATTCTTTGATTCGATAAACACTTTGAGTGTATTTAACAAACCTGGAACTGTAGCGAGGTTTGTTTATTTTTTAGCCAGCAAAATAAGGGAGTGGAAAATTAAGGGTATCATAATATCTGTCAAGAAAGATTCTGACGAATCTTTAATTAATGAACTTGTGCAATTTTGCGATTCGAGAATTGATTTATGAGGCAATGAAAAAATATAAAATTTTTTCAAGCATAAAAAGTATTTCATACTTTTTATACAACGGAAAAATTTAAATTTTTCCTGGTCTCAAAATTAAAAATTTTGAGGTGATTAAAAATGGTGTCTATTGCAGTATTAAGTATTACAACGGTAATTTTTGGGATTGGAGCTTTAATACTAGCATCGAGAGCAAGAATGAGGCTTTCGCCTGGGTCATTGAGGAAATACATAGATAATTTTTCAGTTTGCCTAGCGTTCATGGTAATATTTTCGCTGTGGCTTACGATAAGGAGCCTCACGAATATCGAAGTATCCCTGGGGGCCTTTTCAGGCTACCCGGAATTTATCTTTATAGTATTTGCATATATTGGATTTGTTATTGCATCGTATAGGGTATCAAAAATAAGTGAGGAGTTTGGGTTCAAGGAAGAAGGTAAGGAAATACAGGATCTTGTTAAAAAGAGAAAATAGAATTAAGCTACAATTATTTAATATGAGAAAAAAGGAGGCTCAGATAAGTGTTGAATACATGATGCTCATAGGATTTGCTACTGTAATAACCATACCTTTAATTATAATTTATTATACCTTTACCCAGGAATCTGGCGATGAAATAAACTCTGTACAAATACTGCAGATTGCAAAAAAGATAGTTGATGCAGCTGAGTCAGTTTATTATCTTGGTGAACCGTCTCAAACAACTTTAAGAGTAAATATACCTAACAATGTTGTTAGTGCAAATTTATCAACTGGCAAGGAAGTTGTTTTTAGGATAAAGACTAAAGCTGGTGAAGTTGATATAGGTCAGAGTTCCTCCATAAATATAAGTGGTTCTTTGCCAATAAATAAAAGTACTTATAAAATAACGGTCAAAGCCAAATCCAATTATGTGGAAGTTTCTTATAGTTGAAAATGTACGAGAAATCCCAAGTATCTATAGAATTTTTTACCTTAATAGGGCTGGCTTTTTTAATGGTAATAATTATTGTCGCAGCTTCTGCCAATGAAGTAAAGGAATTCAGGGATCAAAAAGAATTTTTTCTGATAAAGGATTTGGCTCTGAAATTGCAGAAAGAGGTTAGTATTGCAGCTTCTGTTGAAGATGGTTATGTAAGAAGCTTTACTTTGCCAGATAAGCTTGATAATATTGTTGATTATTCCATAAGAATAAGAAATAATTCCATAACAGTTGATTCCTTAAAAACAGCTTATTTTGTTGCGATAGTAAACGTTACCGGATATTTTACAAAAGGTAATAATAAGATTGAAAAAATAAATGGTCAGATATACATAAATGGTGGCGTAGGATCAGGTGGAGAAGGTGGAGGAGAGAGTGGTGGAGAAGGTGGACCTTTAGATGAGGTAGCTAGTCAGCTTACAGCAAATACTAATAAGAGCTTGCCTTCAGATTGGCATGGAGCGAAAGGAGATAAGGATAATATTGTTCTCAAGCTAATTAGTGATGTTTCTTATGATATTTATCTGGAAAGTTTTACTTTAAGCTGGAATGATCCTGCAAATAAACTAAGGCATTTTCAGCATTTAACAGAGGCAAATGGTTGGTCTAAAGTCAAGATTTGGGATAATGGAGATCAGTCTAGCCCTGTTGTAGATGTATTTGATGATAATGGTGATGCAGATGCTAATCTGAAAATTCCGGCAAACAAATACACTATAATTGATGATTTGCATTATAAAAAAAACATTATTCTCCCAACAGATTTTACTCTTGTATTAAATTTCAATGATGGGACATCGTCAACATTAAGTCTTACTATTAGTTAAAAAAGAGGCATAAATGGGAACAGAAAAAAATAGTATAAGTAATACAAAAGCCCAAGTGTGGTTTACTGATTTCGTTATAGGCATGATAGTATTTTCTCTTGTACTCATTTCATACTATACATACACAACTAATATCTCAAAAGAGGATTCTTCAGCAACTGATAATTTAATTTCAGATGCAAAAATTGTCTCTTCGTCTTTAATATCTAAGGGTTTTCCGGATAATTGGGATGCTAATACCGTTACTAGAATAGGCTTTACAGACAATTATAATAGAATTGATACTACAAAGTTCAATGAGTTTAATAAACTAAATTACAATAAAAGCAAAAAACTGCTAGGAATTTCTAATGATTATTTTTTATTCTTTGTAAATGAAAGCGGAGATGTGCAAAATGTTGAGGGTTATTGTGGGACTGGAATAGGCGAGGTTAATATTACCTATGATATAAGTGCTGCTTATTATTACCAAAATAGGGACGAAGAACAATTTTTAAAGTCATTTATGGAAGATGAATTTCAAGCCATTGTATATTGTGATGGTGGCCCAAAATGTGATTTTTTATCCTTTACCGATTTTTTATCTGATATCAATAACTATGATTTTATAGTTGTGGAACATCCCCTATGGAGTAATTCTGATTTTAATGATTTTGAAGATGCTGCAGACCCTTGGGTTCTAGCAGGTGGAATTCTGTTTGTTGGAGGAGAATTAGGATCCAGTCAGCAGTCTAATGGTTTTGGTGTTCAGTTCAGAAAAATATCTGGCCAGTCGGAAAGTGATAGGTTAGCAACAGTTGTGAATGAAGACGAATTCATTGCTTTTAATGTGCAAGATAATATAATATTTCGTCAGGCTTTTTATGTGAGAGATATTGGTGTTGGAAGTGATCTTAAAGATATTGCGAGATTTAATGAAAGTGACATAGAGTTTGAAGATATCCTAGATAATAAGATAGCTCTGGCAAGATGGCCTTTTGGCAGCGGTAAAATATTTTTCTTCAGTGATTTTGACGCAGATTACCTTAGTGGGAATTTTCAGGAGATATTAGAAGGATCGATCAAAAAATCTGCTAATGCCGTATGTTTACCAGTTAATATCAGTAATATAAAGAGGGATAATTTGATAAGAACAGATAGACTAGTAATCTATAATTCTGATCAAATAAAAATGGTTCTTTACTTATGGAATTAAAATGCAACTTTGTGGAAAAATGAAAAAAGGTATATTTTTTACAATAGATAGTATTATTGCGGCAGGAATAATTTTTGTTGTTATTGTATATGCTTCTTCTTTTTATGTCAAAGAGCAACCTAGCTTTAATCTGAATTATTTGTCACAAGATATAACTAAAACTTTGTCAACCCTTACTGTTAAAGAAATTGATAATGAGTATATTAACGAACGCATAAGTTCTGGAGATATAACGAATCTTGATAATACAATTTTGGAACAGATAAGTGAGTTCTGGGCTGATGACCAAATGGTTTTTGCAAATAGAACTGCAAGCAATGTAACAGATCTTTTTGTACCTGATAATATTGGGTTTGGTATTTGGATAGATAAACAAACTATATACAGTAGAAGCACTCCTATTACAAAGTCTTTAGTTTCATCTAAAAAAATCATAAGTGGGATTGAAAAAAGTCAAACAACGGGGGAAACAAGGAAAAATCCACCAATATTACTGGGTCCTGTTGTAGTCGAGGTTAGGATATGGAACTGAATAAAAAAGGAATTTTTTTTACGTTTGCTGCAATTGCATTGTCTATAATAATTATTCTCTCATTCAATGTTTATACAGATTACAGATTAAATGATCAGATGGGGCCTATAGAAATTAGAATTGATACAATGAACAATTTCATAAAAGATTTAGAAAATGACATAGGGAACGCAATTTTTATAGCAGGTTTTAGGAGTTTGTTAAGCTTAGAGGACTATATGATGGATCATGACGAATTTTTTAATGCGGTTGATACTCCAACTTTAGCTAATGCTTTTGATGAAGTATTTAGACTGGGAACTATTCAGTATGGAACCGGTACTGAAAAAATGCTTTTGATGAATAATAATACTTTCCTTAACTGGACTGATAGGATGAAATTGCAATCTACTAGAACTAATATAAAATTAGAGTTTAATATTGATAGTGTAACAATAAGCCAATCGGATCCGTGGGCAGTGGATGTAACAGTACGGTTAGATATAGATGTGAAAGATGAAAAGAATACTGCATCTTGGACGATAAATAATAAAGATTATACAAAAAAAATAAATATAACTTCTCTAACGGGTGTAAAAAAATTTGTAGATCCTTTGTACCTAGTAAATAATAATGGGTTAGTAAACAATACAATAACAATAACTACTGTTCCAGATTTTTCATCTTCAGCAAATTTAAATACTCATTTGATTAATTCTTATTACATAGAACATAGCGATGCACCTAGTTATTTGATGAGGTTTGAGAATAATTTAGGATCTTCCAGTCAGGGTATTGAAAGTCTTGTAAATTCACAGAAACTCATAGATAAAGGAGTAACTACATATGACAGAAGTGCAGTAGACTATATTTATTATGGATCCGGGATTACCACAAACTGCAAAATTGTTGATTTTGAATCACTTGATTGGTTTAAATTGGATTCAAGCCATTTAGGATTCTATGGAGCTACATGCATACCATAGAAACATATTTAAATTATATAATTGCTAAACTATTAAAATGGGAATAGCAGGCTCTATTATAGAAACTGGTGTTGATAAGTTAGTTAAGTTAGTTAATACAAAAGGAAGAATTGCTGCTTCTGATGCTGCAAAAGAGCTTGGAGTAGGTATGAGTGTTATTATGGAATGGGCGGATTTTCTTGAAGAAGAAGGGATTATAAACATAGAATATAAGTTTACAAAGCCCTATTTGGTTGCAAGAAAAATTGCAAAAAAGGACGTACAGGAAAAGGCAAAAGAATTTTCTGGTAAAAAGGAGGTTTTTATAAGAAAGGCCGAGGTTTCATTAAGTTTTATTAACAGGGAATCCAATAAGCTCAAAACTTTAAAGGAAGAATTTGATAAGATTAAAAGAGATCTCGGTTTTGATATAGGCAACATAAAAAATGAGCTGCAAGAATTGACAAAATATGAGCAATTGAAAATAGACCTAGATAAGCAAATGGAGGATCAAAAGAGATCTTCTGTTGATAAACTTCAAGAAATAACGAAACAGGTTCTAAGGGAGAAAAAAAAATACCAGTATATATTAACGGAGATTAAAAAGGAAGAAGAGGTACTGGAAAGGGATAAAGTAGAAGCAAATTCCATAGAAGAAAGTCAGAAACTTATCAAGGACAGGCTTAACAGTTTGAAGAAAATTATTGAAAAAGTTGAAAATAGAGTCACAACAGAAGAAGAGAGTGTTAAGATTTCTGAAAATAGTATTCAAAAGCTAGTTGCAATGGCTGAGAACCTAAAAGTCAGGGTTGAGGAAGAAAAAGGTCTGATAGAGCCTTTGGTAGAGCAAAGCACCAGTCAGGCAGAAAAAATAAAGGAATTGCAAGCTGCGATAATTAAAAAGATAGAGTCTAAAGAAAAAAAGCTGAAAGGCGCAAAAAGCGCATCTAAAAAAATGAAAGAATTTTTTAAGAAAAAATTGGGTGTGATGAGCTTTATAGAAAAGGTAAATAAAGACACAAATGACTTGCAAAATGAATTAATTGCTTTAATTAAGAAAGCGAGGTCATTCCAATTAAGCTCGAGTAGTGCTAATCTAGGAAGCCAGATAGAAGGATTAGAGAAAAAATTCAAGGAAGTTGACACTAAAAAGAATTTATTTGAAAGGGAGTTAAAAAAAATAAATACATTTTTTAGGTAATTAGCTATAAAAAAGAGGTGGAACTTTGAAGACAAAACTTAGATTTAGGAAAAAAAATTCAGGTATTAAGACAAAAGATTCCATTTCTAAAATAAAATCAGTGCATGGGGCTAGGACGAAACAGCATTATATTAGCATACCCGAAAAAAGCGATATTAAAATTATTACTACTTATAATTTTGATTCTGGAGGAATACCAATAACTATTAAGGTATATACGAAAAAAGATGAATTTGTTCCCATCTATGATGTTTCCATAACTGGGATAAGTAAAAATACTGAGATAGTTCTGGACAAGATAAAAGAAGAATTAACTAGCCAGGTAAGCCTCGGAATGGTGGACATATTGGATACCAAAGAGACAGGAGTCATAGAAAAAAAATTTACCCAAGCTATAGAACTATTACTTAACAAGCATTTTCCTGATGCAAGTAAGAAAGTGATTGATTTTTTGAAATCGTATTTGATTCAAAAAAGTTTAGGACTTGGGTCAGTAGAGATCCTTATGGATGACATAAATCTTGAAGAGGTTGCAATAAATTGTAAGGAAGAACCTATCTGGGTTTACCATCTAAAATATGGGTGGTTAAAAACAAACATAAGGATGGAAAGTGAGGAGCAGATAAGGCATTATGCCTCAATGATAGGAAGAAGGATTGGAAGACAGATAACAATATTAGAACCGTTAATGGATGCACATCTTGCAGCTGGTGACAGGGTAAATGCTACCTTAGAACCCATATCTGTTAAGGGCAATACACTGACTCTTAGAAAATTTGCTGCAAAGCCGTGGACAATAACGGATTTTATAAAATCAGAGACAATATCAACAGCTGCTGCAGCTTTAATATGGCTAGGGGTTCAATATGAATTATCAACGTTAATATCTGGCGGAACAGCTACTGGTAAGACGTCTATGCTTAATGTAGTTGCAAATTTTTTTCCTCCAAATCAGCGCGTGATAAGTATAGAAGACACAAGAGAAATAAGGCTTCCTAAATTCCTGCACTGGGTCCCTATGATAACAAGGCTGCCAAATCCAGAAGGTAAGGGAGAAATTTCAATGCTTGATCTGCTGGTAAATTCATTAAGAATGAGGCCTGACAGGATAGTTGTTGGGGAGATTAGGAGGAAAAGAGAAGCGGAAGTACTGTTTGAGGCAATACATACAGGACATTCTGTATATGCTACGGTTCATGCAAATGATACAAGAGAAACAATAACAAGACTTACTAACCCTCCGATAGAAATCCCAAAAACGATGTTGCCAGCTATTTCAATGATCATCGTACAATATAGAAATAGAAGAACAGGTATAAGAAAAACATTCCAGATTTCTGAGATATTGCCTAACTCTGAAGCAAATGTTCTAATACAATTGGATATAAAGTCCGGAAAATTGAATAAGATAAACAAATCAAGAAGTCTGCTTAATACTATCCAGACTTTTACCGGGTTCAGCAATAAAGAATTAATAAAGTCATTGAAAGAAAGAGAACATGTTCTTAAATGGCTTGTCAAGCAGAATATAAATACAGTTGACAGTGTGGGAAAAGTTATGGCAGAATATTATACACAACCTGATTATTTGATGAAGTTTGTTAAAAAGAATAAGCCTTTGGTTTGAACTTAAGTTCCTTCTTCCCAGCTTTCAATATATTTTTTTTGTTCAGGAGTCATAGTGTCAATCTTTATTCCCATAGCTTCAAGCTGCAAGCGAGCAATCTCGTCATCTTTTTCTTTCGGCAAAACATAAACCTTTGGCTCTAATTTCCCCTTATTTTTAACTAAATATTCGCAAGCAAAAGATTGGTTGATGAATGACATTGCCATTATTGTTGAAGGATGGCCTTCAGCAGCAGCTAAATTAATTAATCTTGCTTCCCCTAAAATAAAAATTCTTTTTCCATCATCCAGAGTATATTCATCCATAAAAGGTCTTATATTTCTTTTGCTTTTAGCAATTTTCTTTAAATCATTTATATTTATCTCAGCATCAAAATGTCCTGAATTTGCTAATAATACACCATCCTTCATTAATTTCATGTGTTCAATATCAATTATGTTTTTATTTCCAGTGACGGTTACAAAAATATCTCCTATCTTAGCAGCATCTTTGATTGGCATTACCCGGAAACCGTCCATTGCTGCTTGTAAACCCTTAAATGGGTCAACCTCTGTTATAATAACATTAGAATCCATACCTTGAGCACGTTTTGCTACACCCTTGCCACATTCACCATATCCGCATATAACAAAATTTTTTCCTGCAAAAAGCACATTAGTTGCACGCAAAATTCCATCCATAGTGCTTTGTCCTGTGCCTTTCAGATTATCCATGAGATGTTTTGTTTTTGAGTCGTTAACTGCAATGATAGGGTACCTTAATGCTTTATCTTTTTCCATTGCCCTTAATCTAATAACTCCTGTTGTTGTTTCCTCTGCACCACCGATAATATTTTTTATCAAATCTTGGTGTTTTTTATGGATTTCTGAAACCAGATCACAGCCATCATCGATTGTAATTTGTGGCTTAAAATTGATAACATTAGTAAGGTATCTGTAGTAATCTTCTTTTGTCTCTCCTTTATATGCCCATACATTTATTCCTTCTTTTGCTAATGCAGCGGCAATGTCATCTTGCGTAGATAAAGGATTACAACCAGTAATTGCAATTTGGGCTCCACCAGCAACCAGAGTTTTAACAAGAACGGCGGTTTCTTTGGTTACGTGCAAAGCAAGACCTATTTTTATTCCTTTCAAGGGCTTTTCTTTTTTAAATCGATCTCTAACTTTAAGCAAAGCTCCCATCTGCATCTCTGCCCATTCAATATTCTTTTTTCCCTGCTCTGCGAGATTAATATCTTTGACTTCGTAGTTTTTTCCTTTGTCCATAATAAAACTCCTCCACGATTATGGAGAATTATCAGCCATTTATATATTTTTTTAATTGATTATAATTTCAAATAGGGCTTTAATTTTTCTTTTAAAATACTGATCCTTAACTTAAAATCATTTGCCACATCATTATCAGATTTAGTAGATTCTTCTTTGTAGCTCTGATTTTTATTATCTATACCGTTTACAAAGTCTATAATATTTTTATGTATATAATTTAAATTGTAACCACCTTCTAAGGAAACAAAAATATTTTTGAAATTTTTATTTAACAATTTTCCAACTTCATAAAATGCATTTGTTGTTAGATTTAATTGTAATAAAGGGTCCGAATGGTGTGCATCAAAGCCTGCTGATACACCAACTATATCTGGATTAAATTCATTTTTTATTATTGGAATTATTTTGTTTAAAATTTCTAAAAATAAATCATCTGATGTAAATGTAGGCATTGGGATATTTATTGTAAATCCTTTTCCTTTATCTGTCCCAATTTCCTTTATCCATCCTGTACCCGGATAAGCTGGAAACTGATGTGTTGATAAGTATAAGACTTTATCTGTACCATAAAAAATATCTTGGGTTCCATTACCATGATGGCCATCAAAATCTATTATGAAGACTTTTTTTCCCTTATTAACCAGATTTTGCGCAGCAATTGCAATATTATTAAATAGACAAAAACCCATTGCTTTGTTTTTAGTTGCGTGATGTCCTGGTGGTCTTCCTAAAGAAAAGTTATTTTTTTCTGATACTTTGATAGCTGCAGCAACTGCAAAACATGCAGCTTCATAGCTAAATTTATTTGTATATGTATCAGTATCTAAATTAGCTTCATTTTTTGATGTATTTTTTATTGATTGAATATAGTTTTTATTGTAAATTAAATTAAGATATTTTTCTCCATTTTCTAATTTAGTTTCTTTTAGATTTTCGTCAAAATATGCTAATCGTTCTGGACACTCTGGATGCGAGATTGTTTTGTGCTTTAGAAATATTTTGTTATAAATAAGTTGCATTTTTATGTTGGTGGTATTTTTAAAAATCTGTAAATTTCTTCTTTTTTACTAGGATTTAATGAAACATGCCATTCTCCAGTTTTCTTTGCTTTTGTTAAAAATTCTAACTGGAACAATTCTTTTATCGCTTTTTCAACAACTTTGGCTCCTCTTAAATGTGATGGGAGGCCCTTGACTAGATTATCTTCTTCTGTATGTGAGTTACCCCATTTAGGAGGTTTCACTGACATTAATTTTCTTAAAATTTTTTCCTGAATAGCTCTTTTTTCCATTGTACAAGAAAATAGTATAATGATATATAAATATTATCTCAAATTTAGGTATATTAATATACCAAAATAGAAAGTTTTAAATAGTTGTAGATTAGTAGTAGTGATAGTAAATGGAACAAACAACTATTTTTAGAGAGGCTTTAGGAGACAGCCCCGTAATAAGAGTTTTAGATTTCTTGATAGAAGGCAGAGGACTTGACTATTCTTTATCAGATATAGCGGAGAACTCTAATATAGGTTGGACAACTCTGCATAGAATTTGGGACAAATTATTAAAATTAGAGATTGTAAAACCTACAAGAGAAATAGGCAGAGCAAAATTATTTAAATTAAATGAAGAAAACAAGGCTGTGAAAGAGTTAATAAGATTGTATGACACCTTACTTTATCAGGAAACTGAAAAGCACCTTTCTAAGAAGTTAATTGTTAAGGTTTGATTTCTTTTCTTAAATAATTAAAAATTCCTTATATCTTGAATCCTCTTCATTTATTTAATTAGAATCTTGAAAATAAACTAAGGGCGGAGTTCCTTGTTCTAATAATTTTATCGCAACGGATCTATAGGACCTATGCATTCCTGAAAAAGTGGAATCTTCAGGTAATGTAAAATTAAGTATAATAGAAGTGTGGTTATCGTCTTCTTTATAATGCAATGATCCATTGTTTCTAGTAGCAAACATCCTCGCTAAAGGTAAACCTTGGCCATTACCTTGAATTAGTGCTCTGACTCTAGTATGTGTGTCTATAGTATCATACCGTTCAAAAGGCACATAAATTTTATTCATACCCTCTTCCACTCTTTGTCCTAAATCTTCGTTAAGCCCTGAGTTGTTCCTCACTGCAACTATAGATGTAGAGTTTATTTCATATGAAATATCTATTTCTGTAAATTCCATATGTCTTTCGAAAAGTTCCATCACAATTCTTGTCCGTTCTTCTGGAGGTAACTCCGATTTCAAGAATTCATCTATTGAGCCAAAGGCTTCACTAATTTCTCTCGAAGGTAATGCTTTTACAGCATTTTTAACTAACTCATCCAGAACAAAACTAAAAGAATGAAAGCTACCAATATAATCATTTTGCGATTTTGGAAATGATTCATTAAATCCTACTTCTTCCAAAAAAATTTGTGCTATTTTAGATGAAGTTAACATATTAACCTTCATTTCGCATACTAAAACTCCCTCATTTCCCTAAATTCCTTAAATCTTTTTTCTATATCTTGATGTTTAATTTTTCTTAGTCTTTCTATGGAAAAGTCTTCTGCATTAAAAGATGCTATTACACTGCCATATACAACTGCTTTTCTTAAGTTTGTTTCGCTTAGGTCCTGAGTTTTAGCCAAATACCCTATTAAGGCGCCACCAAAGCTATCACCACATCCTGTAGGGTCCTTTATGTTTTCTAGAGGGTAACCAGGTGCATTAAAATGCTTATTATCTGTAAATAATAATGCACCATGTTCACCTTTTTTTATAATAACTGCTTTAGTGTGTAATTTCAAAGCGGAATTTGCTGCTGTTACCAAGTTTGGTGTGTCAAAAAGCTGCCTAGCTTCTCCATCATTAAGGACAATGATATCTGCTTTGTCTATTGTTTTAAGTAGTTGCTCGCGCTTGTGCTCAATCCAGAAATTCATAGTATCCATAACAATTAGCTCTGGTTGTTTTATAGAGTTTATTGCATCAAGCTGTAATTCTGGATCTATGTTAGCAAGAAAAATATACTTTGCATTTTTGTAATCTTCAGGAACTTCCACTTTGTATGATTCCAAAGCATTTAATTCTGTTCTTATTGTTTTAGCTTCGTTCATGTCAAACTCATAGAAGCCTTGCCATCTGAATGTTTTATCACCTGACATTATTCCTTTAGTATTGATTCCTCTTTCGTTTAGATATTTTATATATTGTTTGGGAAAATCTTTTCCAATAATTGAGAGAATGCCAGGTTTTGAGAAGAAAGAAGCTGCAATGGATGCATAAGTAGCAGAACCACCAATTACATCTTTAACTTTACCAAAAGGTGTTTCTAAAGAATCTAAAGCTACTGTGCCTATAATTACTAGGTCAATCATTTTATTATTAGAAAATTGTTAGGTTTAAAAAGTTTTAGAAAATTAATTAAATTTTTAGATAAATATAAAAGTAAAGTCTATTAATAGAATAATTGTTGTAAAAAGAGGTGGGTAATGGCAGACACTAATATTAGAAATTTTATATTTGGAATTTTTCTTCTTGCAATACTTATTTTGTTAGGAACTTATGCTTTTAGTTTAATCGAAGGGGTAGATTTATTTAACTCATTATATAATGTTATATTGATAATAACCACGGTTGGGTTAGAGCATAATGTTGCAACGTTTTACGGTAAAATTCTGGTAATAGTGCTGTTAGCTTTTGGAATTGGCCTTGTGCTTTATATAGCAATATTTTTAGGTAGTGCAGTTTTTGAAGGTCAAGCAAGATTATTATTCGGAGGAATAAAAGGAGGTCTGGTGAGAATGAGAAAGGAAAAAAATCATACTATTGTCTGTGGTTATGGTAAGTTAGGTAAGTATGTTTGTAGCGTATTAAAAGAGAAAAAACAAAAATACCTTATAATAGAGAAAGAGGCAGAGAAATGTACTGGATTGATATCTACTGGTGAAAGTATCTTGCAAGGAAATGCCTTGGAACCAAATGTTTTGAAAAAGGCTGGGATAGAAAAAGCAAAGGGACTTATAGCTACTTTGGGAGAAGATTCTGACAATATATACCTTTTAATGACAGCTGCTGAGCTTAATCCAAAGCTTTACTTAGCAGCAAAGGCAGAAGATGAGCATGCTGTTGATAGACTTCATAAGGTAGGTGCCAAAATAGTTGTATTGCCGCAAGTTGTTGGAGGAAGGCAGCTTGCAAATGCATTTTTGGAGATAGAAAAGACAGAGGAATTAGAGACGGTTAGTAAGAAGAAATAGCATTATTACATTAAAAACAATAAAATTTTAATAAATTATTTAATTCTTTTTTTAAAAATTACAATGATAAAATTTAAAAAATAAAACAAAAAATATTAATATAAATTAAATTTTTCTTATATTGGGTGGAATAAAAGTGGATGATAAAAAAGTTGAGGCTATAAATCCTGGAAAAGACAAGAAGATCTCTCAGATTCTTGATGAGATGAGGAAGACTGGTTTTCAAGGAAGATCATTAGCGGAAGCTGCTGAAGTTCTTGAGCAAATGATTACAGACAAAGATGTTACTATATTGTTTGGTTATGCTGCTTCTTTATCCACAACAGGGCAATGGAAAATAATTAATTGGTTATTAGAAAATCATTATATTGATATTTTGGTTGGTACTGGTGCAAATCTTTCTGAAGATATAATTGAGGCAATGGGCTTTTCTTATTATCAATGCAAGCCTAATGTTGATGATGAAAAATTTTTCAAAGAGGGGATGAATAGATATTATGATCTTTATGGTAAAGAAGATGATTACATGAAAATGACGGAGTTGATTACAGAATTTATTATTACATTAGACCAAAATCATAAATATTCTTCTCGCGAGTTTTTATATTTGTTTGGCAAATGGTTAGGGAAAAAAGGAATTAAGAGTATCGTAGCTACAGCTGCTGAAAATAATGTTCCTGTTTTTTGTCCTGCAATAATTGACAGTCCTTATGGGGATGCGGCTTTAATAGCTAAAAGCAAAGGTTTTCATTTAACTCTTGATGGGGTACAGGATTATGTCGAGTTTATGAGATTGAGTGAGAAGGTTAAGGAAACAGCTGTTGTTTATATTGGCGGAGGAGTTCCTAAAGATTTTATTCAGTTGTTTGCAGTGACTGCAGATTTATTGTATCCAGACAGAAAGGTTCCTAACCGACAAAGTTCTCAAACCAGAAAAGGTGTTGAGAATGAAACCTATTATCCACATAAATATGCTGTTCAAATAACCACAGACAGTCCGCAATGGGGTGGTTTATCTGGATGCACTTTTGATGAGGCTGTTTCGTGGGGTAAGGAGACCAAAGAGGGAAGATATATACAATGTTATTGCGATGCTACGATTGCATTGCCCATTATTTCTCATGCTTTGGCAGAGAGATTAGATGGTAAGAGGGAGGGAAGGCAGTTTTGTTTGCAGTTTAAAGATTAAGAATTCTTGTAGTAAATACGCCGACGCCCAACAAGGTATATTTCTGTGATTATTTAAAATTAGAATATCTAAGAAGTATATAAAAATTTGCTTTAAACAAAATTCTAGAATTCATAAAACTTTACTTTTAGTAGATTTGATTATAGGCAAATCTTTGGACATTTCCAAACCTTCAGACATTTCCAAACTTTTTATCTCTGGTAAAGAAGAACCTATAATCCCTTGCATATCACCATACATATGAGCAATACCAAAAATTGCTTGTTCTATCTGTTTTTCCCTTTTTGACCAGCTTTTTGATATAGATCTTTTTTCTTTCTGAAGATCGTCCATCATCTAGGCAAATGCTTCAACAATGGTTTCGACATTGTGTCTAAATTCCGTTCCAGTTAAATAATTATATACAGTTTCCATTTTTTCATTCTTACCCGTATTGAAACTTTTTGTTCTTGAAATTTCAAAGAGTTGGTTTCTAAGCATTAAAGTTACAGGAACAATAGATTTATGATGTACTATAAATACACCCTCTCGCATATCAAAATTATCCACACCATCTGGAAGTACAGTTGTAACTATAACTCCTATGTCAGCATTAGCATTTCTTTGATCATTCTTAAGTTTTGAGATCCATCCATTACTCCAATTTTTTGCATTTTTTGATTCAAAAAGTATAGTGCCACATACTTTTCCAGTTTTAAAACACACCTTTTGTAGAATATCAGCACCTTTAATTCCTGAAGAAATTGGTTCAATGTCATCAAAATTAAAATTTTTACTTAATACTTGTTCTAATTCCAGTACTTCTCCTTGTAATTTTTGACTGCCTTGTTCAGCTGTTCTTTTTAATTCCGTAATTTGTTTTTTTAGATTGGTATTTTCTAATTCTCTCTCTTTATTCTTTAAGTCATTTTCTTCATTTACTTGTTCAGTAGCTTTATCAAATATTTTTTTCCGTTCTTCATCTAATTTACGTGCTGTTTCAAGTTCAAATTTTTTCTTTGCATCATCTAATTCTCTTTTTTCCTTTCTTAGTTTTAATTCCTCTTCCTCAGCCTTTTGTAATCTTTTGTCTTTCTCTTTTATCTTTTCATCTTTGTCTTTCATTTCCTTACTAAATAACTCTTCGACTTTTTTTCTTTCACTTTTCTCAATTTTCTCAGTTTCTCTCATTATAGCAACTTCAATTTGATTGTCTAAGTTTTTTTTCAATTTGCTTATCTCTTTATTTCTTCTATCTAATTCAGATTTAGTTTTTTTTTACTTCTAAATTGTATTTATTTTCATACTCTTTATCCATTTTATCTTTAAGAGAATGAGCAAATACTTCATCTAAGGTAATACTTTTATTGCAATGAGGGCATGTTACTTTAGTTAACATTTTTTTTACCATCTTAATGCGCTTTAAGATATATGTTATACAATTATTATAATGGAAACTATATATCTCTTTTAAATGTTTCTATTATCATTTATGTGTGTTAAACAATCACAGAAATATATATAACGCCGCGACCCGGATTTGAACCGGGAAACCCTTGCGGGAACTGGCTCTCAAGGCGTACACTTTTAGGTCAATATTGGCCTAAAATCAGCGCAATGCCAGATTATGCGATCGCGGCAGTTGTGGTAGAACTATAGAAGTTTGTGATTTATTTAAAGTTATCTGGTATGAAAGGAATTTATTTCTTTGTACTTTATTTTTTTCTAAAAATTCTTCCAAACAATCCTTTCTTTTCTAATTGCTTTTCTTTCTCAAAAATATTACCTAGCTCTCTTACTTGCCTCTCTAAGTCCTCGTATCCTTGCTCTTCTTTTCTTTTATGTGTAGTTTTTCTTTCTGAGCTTTCTTTTTTTCTAAAAATCATTGATAAAAAATCCTTTATGTTATGTCTTTCCCTATCAATTATATCCACTTTCGATTCTATTTTCTTTATATATTCCTGTTTATCTATATCTCCACCTTTTTCTCTCTTGAATATAATTAATATAACCAAAACAAAAATTATGGCTGCGATATAAGCGATTATCACAAATGCTTTGATTGGTTTTTCTTCCTCAAGTTTTATTTCTGTTACAGATATATCTTCTTCTGTTTCTTTTTTCTCTGTCTCATCAATTGCTCGAGTTATTTCTGTTTCTAAACTAACTTCCTGTTGTTGTTCTTCAATTTCTTCTTTAGCTTCTTGCTGTTCCTCTATTTCTTCTATAGTTTCCTGCTCCTCTTCTGGTTTTTCTTCTATCTTAGGAACTTCAATTATTATATTGTCTCTCACAATAAAAACTTGGTTGCTTGATTCATAAGCAGATTCTAAATTGAGATGATAAATTTCATTTAATGGTGGGGTTATAATGGAAGAATCGAAAATCTTAATGGTTTCAAGAGGTTTTATTTCAGAGTATGCTGTTGAATGATCCTGAATATTTGGGATATTTGTAAAGTAGTTTATCTTAACATTTCGAAACCTATGAACTCTGCTTGGATTAATAAGGAATGCACTAAGACGTACCCTTTGCTCAGGCACAGCAATTTGTTGAGAAAAATCATGAATGATGTATGGGCAATCACAGTAAACCTCTATGTTAGCGCTTTCTTCAGCTTTTCTCAAGAATTTTTCTATTTTATAGCTTGCTTCTGTCAGAACAGAGTAGTTGCCAGTTCTTTGGCCTTGAAGTTTTATTGCTAAATCCTTATTTTCTTCTGGAGCAAGAGTACCGCTCCAGGTGATTATCTTATTGTTAATAGTTGCATCTTTAGGTTTTTTTATGAGTAAAAGTTTTCCAGGCAGCTTTATTTTTAATGCTGTTACAGTTAGATCATATTGGTCATTTATATTTTTAAGATTAATTGTTAGATCTAGTTCTTCTCCAATATCAAATTTGCTTTTATCTAGTTTAGGGGTTATTTTCAATGAATAATTATATACCTTAGCACTTATTGTGCTTGAGGTCGTATTTATCTGCTCTATTCCATCAAAAAAAAAGATACTAGCAGTTAATTCAAAATCATCTGGACTTAAACCCTGTATCTTATAAGTGCATTTCTTTATCTGTTTTGGATGTATGTCCTCCTGGAATACAATAGTATCAAATATCTTTTTACATCCTTCTACATCTGTAACTAAAATAGAGGAAGGGACGTCAATTGTTGCGGTAACATCCTCTGCGACAATATCGGCAGTATTTTCTATCGATAGCTCTGCAGTTGTCTCTTCATTTAATAAAATATTATTTTGTTTAATTGTATTTTTTATATCCAGTTTTGATTTTATTTGATATACTTTTACATTTGTCTTATATACATCATAATATCCTGTAAGGTTTCTGTAAGAAAAAGAAATATTACTTATGCATATATCAAAATTACCCTTTATTTCACATCCTCCGCTTTCTATTATAATCCCAGAAATATCTATTTCTATGTATACTTTGTTACTTCCTGAGACTATCCTGAATTCAAAAAGGCTGTCAGCTATCTCAATAATATCTCCATCTTCAACTGTTCCTGAATAAACAAGTTCCTCATAAATAGAGAAGGAATTAGGCATTAAAATGAGTATAAATATTATAAGTAATACAAAAAATATGCCTCTTTTTTTCATTCTCACAAGAAAATTAATTTAATAATTATTTTTTTATTGTTTCTTATTATCAATTATTTTTTTTCTTCTTCATATATTTCAATGAAAGTTACAAGCATTGCAAGTATTATAGGACCAATTATTATTCCTACAAAGCCAAGAAATTTTAAACCACCAACAACTCCGAGCAAGACAAGCACAGGATGTAAACCTCCTTTGCTACCTATTATTTTTGGTTTCAATATATTATCTATTGTTCCTACAACAAATATTCCATAAAGCATAAACAGTATCCCTTTTATCATTAGAGTAGTTTCTGAATTAAGATAGCCATTAAATATTAGTATTAAAGAGGCTGGAAACCAAATAATAGAGGATCCTACGTATGGAATCAAAGATGCGAACATCATGACTATGCCCCATAATAGAGGAGATGGCAGCCCAAATACAAAAAATCCAAGACCACCTAAAGTTCCTTGAATTATTGCAATTATTATGCTTCCATAAATTACTGCATAAGTCATATTATTTAATTTTTTGAAAACATATTTTCTGTATTTGCTTTTTAATGGCATAATGCGCTCAACTTTATCGATAAAAATTTCTCCATCTCTAAAAAGGAAAAACATAACAAACAGTACAATGAACATGTCCAGAATAAATATTGGAACTGAAAATAGTATATTTGAAATGCTGCCAGTTATTTTTGTGGTAATGCCTTTAATGGTTGTATCAAAATAATATTTTGTTTGAGGGTCATTTATTTTATCAGAAACAAAATTTGAGATCTTACATACAGTTTTGTCTGCTGGTGTGCATTCTGTCAGGAATTGTCCACTAGCAAGTTTCTGTTTCGATAATAAATAAGTTGTATAAGCTTCTTTGGATAGGGTGTTAAGTACGAAAAATAAAGGCAAGGTTATTATTAAAATAACTAAGATGGAAGTAATTAAGGAAGAAATGTTCTTATTTCTAATTTTTTTATAAATTCTTGAATATAAGGGGTGGAATATATAGGAAAAAATTATTCCAGTAAGCACAGCGGTAAGAAATGGTTTTATGATTAAAAATGATACTAGAATTAGAACTAAAAAAATCAGTGTAAAAAAGATCTTGCGGTATATTTCTGAATCCATTTTCTTGAGATTTGTATTCTGAATGGGCCCGAAGGGACTCCCAAATCCCGACCTGCATGGTCTGGGATATTCGAACCCTTGATCTCCGCCAATTCGATACCTTTCTAATGATTTATTTAATGTCGAGGCGACGTCATAGCTCCTAGTAGCGAGCGAAGCTACGCTTCGCATATCACTAGACTACAGGCCCATAAATATGGGTTAAGAGTAGAGGATATAAAAATATTGCTATTAACTCAAAAATAACGGAGAACACAAATAATAGATTAAAATAGTTTGTGTTCTCTAACATAGTGGCGGAATAATTATGTTCAATTATTTAGTTCCGCCACTAAAAATCCAAAAATTTAAAAACATTCAATGTAAAGACTATACAATAGTTCAAAAATTTCATTTTTAAAAAGAGGGTGTTTTATGAGACAAACCAAGAGTTGTGCATGTTTGATAGGCGCGGCTGCAAGAGATTTAGAAATATCAAAAAGAAAATCTATGTTGAGGATAGAAGAAATAAACAAAAAGCTTAAGACTTCTAAAGATACAAAGAAAATAATAAAGTTGAAGGATAAAAAAAGGGAAATCATGAAGGCTATAAAAGAAACCACCAAGCATAAAATGAATGTAAAAAAACTATTTGATGAGCATATTAAAAAGAGTGGTTATGTGCCACCAAAATATAAAGGTAGGTAATATAATGCATACTAATCAAAAAATTTTAAAGAATTTTTTTGATACTATAATAAGAATAGTTTCTCAGGGAACTTCTGATACATATGCTACAATGATATTAATGAAATTTAATAAAGAAAATACTTCAGATTTTCCTTTTGTTAAGTATATAAATTTGTATTCAAAGAAAATGGAAATAAATCAAAAAATCAATTCTGTTAATTCAAAACTTGTTGCAAAATACATTACAAAATTAGTAAATTCTATTTTTTCCGATTTGTTCAAGCACTTGCTTAAAAAAAATATGAGTTTAGAATTACTTAAAGATTTTAAAAAATTAGGAGTTAAAATTTGATAAATGCTTCATTATACATAAATTTTTATATTAAAGAATTCATAATAATTAAAATGTGGTATTTTGCACAAAAAAGGGCAGCGGAAATTAAAAATTTCCTGGTCTTTTTTTATTAAAAATAAAAAAAGGTGAATAAAAATGAGTTTGGATTTGAATACTGGAATTGGTGTAAGTGTTTTAACGGATTCTTATAAGGCTGGTGCTGAGGCAGCTGGAAAAGCACTTAAAGAACTTGGCCAAAAAAAAGCTGATGTGTTAATGGTGTTTGCTGCGCCAAAATTTAAGCAGCAGAAGATGGTGAATGGTATAAAATCTGTAACAAAAAATATACCAATGATAGGCGGGACAACTGCTGGAGAAATATCTACACAAGGATTAAGTGTAAAATCAGTTGTTGTTATGGCTATTAACTCGAAAGACATAGAATTCTATGTTGGTCAAGGTAAAAATATAGCTAAGAATGAGGTTAATGCTGGTAAGCAGTTGGCAAAAAACGTCCTTAAGAAAGCATCCAAGAAAAATGCCAATACATTAGTAATGCTGCCAGATGGATTAGCTGGAGATGGGTTGGCCGTTATACAAGGAGCACAAAAAGTTTTGGGAGAGAGCTTTGAGATTGTTGGTGGATCTTTAGGGGATGAATCCGATTTTAAACATACATATCAATATTATAATGGAAAAGTCTATGATAATACTGTTGTGGGAATGTTAATTTGTGGTGGTAAAAAAATAAAAACAGCAACCGGAGTTAGAAGCGGATGGGAGTCAATTGGTAATAGATTTAAATCCACAAAATCAAAAGGCAATGTTGTGTATAAGTTTGGAAACAAAAAAGCATTGGATTTTTATAGGGAGTTACTGGGTAAGGAAAGAGGAAAGAAATTACCGGCAATTGGCTTAGAGTATCCTATGGGACTAATTGATGAAAGAGCTAAGATAGAAGGCTATGATTATTTCCAGATAAGATGTCCGGTTGGGATAGATGAAAAAGCAGGTAGTGTTACTTTTGCAGCATCTATACCTGAGGGCAAGGAAGTAACATTGACATATTCTTCTAGGTCGACAATAATTAACGGCTCTAAGCTTTCAGCTATGCAAGCTAAAAAAACCTTAAAGGGAAAAGCAAGGTTAATTATGATGTTCAGTTGTGTAGCTAGAAAAATGGTGCTAGGGAGAAGAACAAATGAAGAGGTGAATTTAGTTAAAAGTGTTTTTGGAAAAAATGTACCAATTGTTGGTTTTTACACTTATGGAGAAATAGGACCTATTGACAAAAGAGTTCCTACATTAAGAAACACAAGATGGCATAATGAAACTGTTGTACTATATGTATTGGGAGAATAGATTTGAAAACCTTGATTATAGATTAAAAGGGATTATTGCGGTTTTTTGGGTTCAATAATAAGCAAAATTATAGCTGATTAATATTTCTCATTTTTCTTTTTTAAATTTAAGTAAAAGACTAAGATGAAAAAAATAAGAGGGAAATTAAGAAAAGATAAGGTAAAAGCAACAGTTAAAACAAGTGGTTATATTACTGAACGCAAGGAAGCAGAGAGAGCATTGCGGAAGAGTGAGGAAAAATATATATCAATTACAGAATCAGTTCCCCTTGGGATAGAGGAAATAGATACTAATGGAATAATAACTTTTTCTAATTCAGCGCAACACAAAATGTATGGTTATGCTAAAGGAAAATTGATAGGAAGATCAATACTTGATTTTGTTCCTGGTCCTGAGAAAGAAAAGTTGCGCAAGTATCTGAAGTTTTTGGTGGAGAAACAGCCTAAACCTGTTCCCTATTTTGGAAAGAAAATAACAAAAAAAGGAAAAATTATAGATGTTCAAGTGTCTTGGAATTACAAGCGTGACAAAGAAGGACGCGTCATAGGTTTCAATTCTGTCATTACAGATATCACTAAACGGAAAAAAGCAGAGGAAAAACTACTACAACAAGCTGTTTTTATGAAAAACAATCCGGCCCCTGTTCTTAGAATGGGGTATGACGGTAAGATTATTGAAATTAATCCGGCAGCTAAAAAATTGTTTAAAAAAGACTTAGTGGGTATATCGATACATAATATTTTTTCTTATATTAGCAAATCTGTAATTGCAAGCTTACTTATGGTAGACACGTTTCAATTTGAACAAAGAATTGGTAAAGAAACTTTCTCATTTATATTAAATAGAGATGAGCCAACACATTCATACTGTTTTTATGGTAGTGAAGTTACAGAGAGAGAAAAATCAGCAGAAATGTTAAAAGAACAAAATAAAGATCTTTTGAGAAAAAGTATGGATTTAACGGAACTTGGAGGACAGCTTGAGGACAGGAATTATGAATTAGAATCTGCAATTAAGAGTATAAATAAACAAAATAAAGATCTTGTAAAAACGTCTATGGCTTTAACAGAACTCAGAGGACAGCTTGAGGACAAGAATTATGAATTACAACAAGCAAATAAAGAAATTTTGAGCCTTATGGAGGCTAGGACCGATTTTATTAATAAAGCTGCTCATGATTTAAGAACACCTATTACCCCAATATTAGTCCTGCTTCCAACAATTAAAAAACGCATAAAGGATATTGGAGTTTTATTTGATCTAAAGGTTATTGAAAGAAATGCAAATTATTTGAAAAACATAGCAGACAATCTTATTAGCTACTTAAAATCGAATACTCAAAAATACGATTATAATTTCAAAAAAACTGATATAAGAGAATTAATAGAAGATGTGCTCATAACTTATAGGGAGGTATTCAAACAACGCAAAATATCTATAATAAAAAAATTTTCCGGAAATCTTCCTCTTATTAAATTAGATGGACTTAAGATTACAGAGGTACTTCAAAACATTGTTTCAAATTCAATAAAGTTTATGCCTAGAGTAGGAAAATTAACTATTAGTGTAAAAAAAATGGATAATTTTATAAATATTAGATTTAAAGATACTGGTATTGGAATTAAAAAAGAAAATTTAGAGGAGATATTTATAGAATTTTTTAAAGCTGATGTGTCCAGACATACTGCAGGTGAGGGACTTGGTCTTTCAATATGCAAAGGAATTATAGAGGACCATCATGGCAAAATATGGGCTGAAAGTAAGGGTCTAGGAAAAGGAACCACAGTATCTTTTAATATTCCAATAACACAAAAAAAGGTGAAGTTATATGAAAAACAAACCGAAGAAAAATAAGAAGGTTATCTTGTTGGTTGATGACAATCCTGATCTGCTATATAGCGTCAAAAAAGGGTTAGAGTCTATTAGCAAAGATTTTAAAGTAGTTACTGTAGAGAGCGGCAAGGAATGCCTGCAATCATTAAAGAAGATTAGACCAGACCTAATTTTATTAGATATAATGATGCCAGATATGGATGGCTGGGATACTTGCGCTAAAATTAAAAGCGATAAAAAAACAGAAAATATACCTATAGTTTTCTTAACAGCAAAAACTGATCCAGTAAGCAGGAGTATGGGTGGACTTGCATCTGCGGATTATATAACCAAGCCATTTGATATGAAAGACTTGAAAAAAAGAATTGATTTTGTTATTAGGTCAAAAAATGAGAAATGAAAATCAAAAATATGACAAATCAGATTGTTACTAGAGATTTTTTTAAAACTACTATGGACATTATAGCGGAAAGTACCTCGCGTAGTTATAGTGCGGTTGTTATAGAAGGGGTTAAAGAACAACTAGGAGAGGAATTTAAGTTCTCAAAAAGTATTCGTATAATAGGCAAATCAATCGAAGTTGATGAGACAATTAATTCTGTAGGCGAAATACAATTAAGAAAATTTTTTACAAAAGTTGTTAATATGATGGGAGCTAATTACTTGAAAATGCTGTTGGCCCAAAAACTTGATACAAAAGCCTTAAATTATTTAGAAAATCTTGGATTAAGGTTTGGTTAAATAATAATAAAAAAGAACGGATAATGGAAGATGAAAAACTTGAAAATATCAATATAACATATCTAACTATTCTTACATTTTCAAAGAATCAAAAACAGAAACTAAAAAAAATTGGATCATATACAAAAATCATTTGATAATAAAGAATTAATTACAAGTGTTAATAGGATAACTAAGAAATAAGGGAGATGATAAAAATGGCAAAAAAAACAATAATGATAGTTGATGATGAACCACCTATTAACAAGGTAATTGAAGATATTTTAGAACCTGAAGGTTATAATGTGGTATCAGCATTAAGTGGTCCTGAAGCTTTAGATAAGCTAAAAAAAGTAAAACCGCATCTTATTTTAATTGATTTCTTCATGCCTGGAATGTCTGGAAGAGAGCTATGCGTAAAAATAAGAGCAGATAGTAAATTAAAAGATCTTAAGGTGGCATTTATAACAGCTGCGACATTCTCAGCATCGGGTAGGGACGAACTAGAAAAAATGAATGTTCTAGATACTATAAATAAACCATTTGACTATAAAGATTTGATTCAAAGAGTAAAGAAGATGGTCGGGTAAATAGGAGTAATAATTGGGTAAGATAAAATGCCAAAAAAAGATAAGTACTTAAAAACAGGTATTGCCGGATTTGATATTCTATTTGAGCATGGTATACCTAAAGGTAAGGCTATATTAATTGAAGGCTCTGCTGGAACTGGAAAGACAATTTTTTGTCTGCAAACGGCATATAACACATGTAGAATGGGTAAAAAAGTGTTGTATATGAGTTTTGAAGAGTCTGAAGATAGCTTAATAGAGCATATGGAAGATTTTGGGTGGAATGCAATTGAAATGCAAAAAAGAGGCCTGTTGCGAATAACTAGATTTAGCGCTATAGACATAGCAAGGTCTGTTGAGGCTTTGCTTAGTGAGGCAAAAAAGGAACTTTTAATAACTACTGAAACAGTTCTCTTTCCTCACGACTTTGATCCAGAAGTGATAGTTATAGATTCCCTTACAGCAATTGCTTCAGCCTTTAGTGGAGAAGATTATAGGTTTCGCATTTATATTGAACAACTTTTTAGATATCTTGAAAAGAAAAAAATTACCAGTTATTTAATAAAAGAAACTCCTGCTCCAACCCATATAGGCGGTGTTTATAAAGATGAGCATGGGCCGATAGCTTTTTTAGCAGATGGTATAATATGTATATATAATGTGGTCTATACTGGGGGAAAGAGAGGAGGTGCTATAGAGATTTTAAAAATGAGGGGTGAAAGTTTTAAAAAAATAACAGTAAAAATAGAAATAAAATCTAAAAGTGGATTAATTGTTTATCCTAACCAAGAACTTAAGGGAAATTATGTACTTACTTGAATTTGATATTTTTTCTATTTATATTATGAACCTATACCTCCTTCTAACTATGATGGCGGAGGTGGAGGTAGTATTTCAATAGATTTCTTCTTTTTTATTTCTTTTTGTTTCTTCTTTTCTAATTTTTCCTCTTCTGTCTTTACCAAACTAATACTATGGAATAGAGAATAGATTTTTTGCTTCAAATTATTTTTAAATAATATGATTTTTTGTTTTCTGAGGTACCTAATCCTAGGTAAATCTTCTTGTTCCCTTTTTTGTCTTAATAACTTCCTATATTCTATTGCACTTTCAATTCTTTTGATTAAACTGTCTACGTATAGTTTTAATCTGATAATTTTATTTGATATGAACATTTGTAAAGGCTGCAAAAATTTAAATCTTTTTTCTTTCTCTATCTGAGGCTCTTCCTTTTTTCTCTTTTTCCTTATATAAATATATAAAAATATTGCAGATAAAATTAATATGCTTGCTATAACTAAAGCAATAACACCAAAAGTACCAATTATTAAATTTAAAGCTTCCGCAACATTTAAACCAATCTTTTTGATAAATTCTAATATTTCAGAATAGGAAGCTATCTTAAAATATATAATTAAGAATATTACTGCTGCTATAAAGGCTAGTAAAGATATAGCAATTATAATAATTCTCTTACGTAATTTAAGCTTCTCGGTTTTAACTTCTTCCTCTGCCAGTCCTTTTATCCTTTCTCTCTCTTCAATTAGCAACGGAATTTGCCGTTCTATATCCCTTATTAATTCTCCAAATTTCTCTATTCTTATATGATACAATTCTTCAGGTATTTTGAAGAGATGAAAATATTCGTATTGGGTTTGCTTTATGAGGTTTTTCAAAACTTCTTTTTCAAAATTCAAATCTTTTATTTTTCTATTAATTAAATATATAGCAATTCTTTTATGAGAGAACGAGTAAACAATGCTAATAATAACAATTGTAAAGGTTATCTCTTTCCATCTGTCCTTGAAAAAATCAACAACAGTCTTTGTGCTTGCTTCATAAATTGCCCTAAATCTTGTTTGCAAAGCCTGTTCTTCACTTATTTTTACATAGGCTTCTTCTACCAGCTCAGCTACTTTGTCGTATCTTTCATCAGCAAATTCCTCTTTTGCTTTATTAAATATGGCAAATGCTTCACTTTCGTATCCTGTTTCTTTAAGCCTTGTTTCAAGAGCTTTTAACTCATCACTCATTTCTTCAGCTTGTTCTCTTAGCTCTGTTATTTCTTTTGTTCTTTCTAAAATAAGGGAATAATCAGGTGTGCCTCCTGCTTTCTCTAAAGCATACTGAGCTTCAAATAGCTGCTGAGCTTGACTTAAAGTGTCGTTTATTCTCAAAACACTATAGCCGGTATCTATTGTCTCTTGCAAATCTATTCTTGACTGGTTAAGTGCTTTGACTGTCTCATTATAACCTTGAGCTTTTATTGGATCCAGACTTATTATTAATAAAAAAAACATACTTAAAATTAAAATAAAAATTTTCACTTTTGTCATTTTATTTCTTGGCTTTTTTATTTTCATCCTCATTTTTAATTATGTGCATAAAAATAATTATTTTGTAAATTTATCTGCTGTTTTTCTTTCATAATACAAATCCTTAATATGAGGATAAATTCTTACTTTGTTTTTCTGATCTAATCCATTATACATGCTCATAATTTCTATGTAGATTCTTTTTGCATCATTAAATTTAAAGTCCATCAATGCAAGCCTTGCTTTGTGTATTTTCTCTTTTATTGCATTAATACTGTCTGTTTTTACTTTTGCTTTTTTTACTTCTGGTTTGAGTTTTACTGGAGGTATTTTAATATGTTCAACTGCTTTTCCCTTTCTCTTGAATAAATCCCCTATGACAGAAAACCTTTTCTTTTCCTCTCTTTTCTTCTCAAGCTTTTTCTGGTGTTCTCTTTCTTTTTCTTCATGTTTTTCTTTTAATTCTTCTTGTATTTCTTTCTCTTTTCTTATCCTTTCCTCGTCTTTCCTTCTTTTTTCTAACTCTTTTTGTCTTTGTTTTCTAAATTCTTTTCTTCTCTTTTCTTCCCTTAACCTTTCCTTTCTCTCTTTTTCCGGTAATTTTTCCTCTTCTAGTAATTGAGAAGGTGCTTGTGGGGTTGATAATTCTATAGACTCGGTTTTCCTCAATTTTATCTGCATTTCTTCCTTCTTTTGTTTTTTTAGTAATTTCAATGGCCTTATTTCTTCCATTATTTTTATTAAATTTTCAAAAAATAAACTTATTCTAGAAATTATTACTGTTTTTTTATGCTCCTTTGCTTTTTCTTTTGGTTTCTCTTTTTTGGGTTTTAATTTAATTCCAAACAAACTTAAAAATTTTAACCTTCTTTCTTTCCTTATAGCAGCTTCGGCCTCTTTTAATATTATCTTTCCCTCTACCTCACTTAACTTAGTAGAATAGTTGTGTATCTTCCTCTTGTATACCCCAGTTTCCTGTTGTCCTTTTACGATGTATTCATCCTGTGTTTGTTTTATTAAATCAAGCAATCTTTTACGTTCTAGAGACAATCTATGAAGAGCAGGTCTTACCAAAGAGGCTTTTAGGCTTTCTAATTCTAATATTTTTTGAATAACATCGCTTAGTTTCTTTTCATATTGTAGCATTGTTATGTTATACTGCGCCATATCTATTGTCTTTTTTTCAAAACATTCACGCTGTGCAGTCTGCATTAAACCCCTTAAAATTCCTCTTTCCTTGAGTGAATTTCTCAGATCATAATTTATTTTTTCAATCTTTATTTTGAAGAATATACTCAGAGCAAAAATTAGAATGTAAAATGCCATAAAGCTTGCTAATAGACGATTTCTTTTGATAAAATCCAATATAGAAAACTTACCTTTTGTTTCCAAGGCGAATGTTAGCTCAATTTCCTTGAGCCTTGCAAAAGCAGTGAAGTAATCTTCTCTTTCTAACGCTGATAGGGTAAGCGAAACTAATCTTTGTGTATCTGGAGTTTCTATCCCTCTCTCTTTGGCCTTAGCAATTTTAACAGTAAATTCCTGTATTTTTTCATATGCTTGTAAAGCTCTTGCAACCTTTTCTTTTATTAAATCATGCAGTTCTTGAACAGCTTCATAGTCTGTAGCCTTTAATTTATCTTTACTGTCAGCTAAAAGTTTTCTTAGTTTTTTAGTACTTAAATTTAGATCCTCTAATATAATAATTTCATTTAAACTTAAATTTATAAGCTTAGCAGCATCTTCCCTACTTAACTCATGAATGGCAAGCAATACTTTTCTTTTTTCTGAAAAATGTATTGTTTGCGTTGAGTTTGTTTCAGCAAATTTCTTAATATATATTGCATCTATTGTAAAATATAAAGTCCACTCTCCTTTGGTAAAGTATCTTGGAGCAGTAATACGAATTATCACGTTAGCAGAGCTGTTAGGAGCAATTTCTGAAGGTATGTTAGTTAGTTCAATATATTGGGCTAAAAATCCTGTAACAGCAACACTAATATTCTGTAGAGGCCAATCGAAATCATTATTTATAGGCAAGATAAAGTCTTCATCTTCCCCTCTAACAAGTTCGTATACTGCTTCTGTTTCAATCTCTTGTTCTTGAATGAGACCAGCTCCGATTCCTCCTCCTCCACCACCACCACCTCCACCACCACCACCTCCGCTTACAACTGTTGTTATGGTTATGGTAGTAGCAGCTGTTGATGTTTCTGTAACAACTATAGAAGCTGCTGCACTACCACTTCCGCTGTTATTTGATGCTGCTGTTACATTTACCTTTTGAGTCCCTGTAGCAGCATTAGAAGTAAGATTTACAGTTATGTTATGATAAACTATCTCTTGAACTGAAACATTGGTAAAATTCTGATTTAATCTTCCTGTAATATTGTTCCATTCACTTGGTAATGTCCAATTTACATAGGTAAAGCCTGCTGTTTCATTACCTATATTTTTTATTGAAGCATTTAAATGATGCACTCCAGGATCGCTTTTGTTGGCTTCTGTTGGAGGATTTATTATAGTAACATCAAAAACAGGACCTCCTAGAAATACAGTTATTTTAGCCGAGGTTATTTCTGAATCTGGAACTGCGTCAGTTGTTGTGGCATCTATTGTTAACTCGGCATCAAATACACTTGTAGTTGTCCCTGCATCTGCAGTTACTTCAACAACTTCATAATCTTTAGCAGCTAAATCAAATGGTTCTGTTTTATTAAAGGAAGTACCCGTAAAACGGGATGATAAATCAAAGGTCAATAGGGAATCTCCTGAATTGTTTATGGTTAAATTTCCAATGGAACATGTTGTAGAAACTGGACAAGCTATAGCAGTAAATTTATTAGGTATCCTATTCCATGTAAGCTCTTGTTCTACAGAAATATTTGTAATTTTTGAAGTAGCGTTAAATCCTACATGATCAGTTACATTAATGAAATAACTCCAATTACCGGTTTCATCTGGTGTAAACGAAGTATTAAATAATCCAACATTGTTGAGCTGTGCAGTTGCTATTTTAAATGTAGCTGCTGATGCTAGTTTGTAAAACAAAACAACTGTTTTAACTCCTGAACTGCTATCTGTAACATTTATTGTAAAGTTTAATAAAACATCATCATCAACATCTGCTGTTGTGTTAGGATCAAAGCTTATTTTATTAATTATTGGAGCATTTAAATCGACTGAAAAGTTTCTTGTTTCGCTTGTGTTTGAATTAGCTCCGTCTAAGCAAGTTATATTCCAAATGAAAGTCCCTTCACTTATATTTTTGATTTCAAATAATGTGGCAGTTCCGTTAAGAGTTGACGAGTTTGTTGTGTTTAATACAGCGTCAAAGTAAATTGAACAATTTAATGAAGTAGCAAGGTTATCAGTTACGTTAAATTTAAAGGTAACATTTTCAGAGCTCGAATTGAATAAATTTACAGGACTAGAGATATTTACAATGGGTTTTACTGTATCAATTGTAAAGCTAACAGTTACATTAGCGCTTGGAGCAGCTCCAGAAACATTATCGAATAAGCTTACATTTAAAATGTAAATTCCATCAGATGCATTAAATGTTGTGTTTCCTAGTTGAGTTTGGTTTAAAACACCATCAATATAATAAGAAATATTTATTACATCATTATCCCTGTCGTTTTCAAAAGTTACATTTAAGTGAAGAGGTTGTAAATTTGTTTTTAAATCGTTAGTTGGGAAAAATATTGTTGGTGTGGGAATAAAGTTTGCTACTGTTATTATTTGCTCACTTTGGTTTAAAAAATTGCTTGTATCATTAACAATAACAGTAAAGTTAATTACATTACCTCTTGCCAAGGCAATAGTGAAGTTTTGTGAGCATTTATCATCAGTTCCACTTATGCTTGTATTGAAAAATTCTTTTGCACCAGAGCTTTGATTTGTTATAAACTGACAGAATGATAAAAATGCATTATCGGTAACATTCGCACTTATATTTACAACATCATTTTTTGTTGGTGCTGAGTTGTTTATAGATGAATTCATTCTTGGTGGCGTAGTATCTTGTGTATAATCTAATACGAAATATATTTGGTCTATATTGATACTGGCTGCTGATCCAGCGTCAGTATCATCCCCAGCACACCTAATTTCAATTTCATCATTATTCACATCAGTACATGTTGCATCTGTTATAGTTATATTGTGTTCATGCTCTGCGGTATTATCTATTCCAGTTTCGTAATCAATAGCTGACCAAGTCGAACCATCATCTAAAGAATAGGTTAAACCAACTCTGCCTCCTTTATTTGACTCAACTTCTAAATGTATGCAATGGGCAACTATAGAATTAATACTTACACAATCATTAACAGTTGTGTTACGAGTAACAACAGTTATATAATCGTCATCCTTGCCGTTTATCGTATAATAGGTTGTATCATTAGTTCTTACTTCATCGCCAGCATCGCTTGTAGAAGTTCCACTGCAAGTTGCTTCAGTAGGATCATCACTTGTAGGTTTGTCGCAGAATACGGCATCAGTATCTGCTGAACCAGTTCCAATATCGGATGCAGGATCAATAATATGATCAAACTCTAAATAAGCATTTTTATTATCATCGAGATTTTTTATTTTTAAATCAAAAGTGTCATG
Source organism: Nanobdellota archaeon (assembly GCA_022564635.1). GTDB lineage: Archaea > Nanobdellota > Nanobdellia > Woesearchaeales > GW2011-AR4 > JACPJP01. Next base: position 37,129 of record JADFLA010000003.1, read on the forward strand.
TGCTCCATCCATTCCGATCAATAAAACCTTATAATATTTTTCTTCAGTTATTACTGGAAATTCTGTTATTTTTTCAGCTGAATCTTCAGGATAAACTTCTATGTAGGTATTTAAGCCTTGATTATTCCTAGTATAAACTGTTATATCATTTGAAGATGTTAAGTTTCTTTCAAATGTAATCCTTACATATTCATTTTCATAGATTGGTTCTGACCATATAGTATCTTTTTCAATCACTTCATCATATATATCTGAAATAAATACATAATTTTTATCTAAATGCATAGCTTTTGTTATTCTAATGACATTAATTTCAAATTCTTGTTCAGAAGTATGCGGGGTTATCCAATAAATAGTATCAATTAAACCATTTGAATTTTCATCGGCAAATGAAACTTCAAAATAATTTTCATTAGTGATATCTGTTTTTATTTTTCTTCCATCACCAATTATTAAATATTCAGAATCAATATATTCCTTATAATCTTTTTCAGAAGCATACCAATATAATTTAATTATAGCATCAGGATCTTCTGGAATAGAAGTAAATGTTAAAATATCTGTATAAGGTAATTCAGATGAAACAGTTATCTTCTTTCCATTAATAATTTCCTCTTCAATAGCAATAGGAGCTTCTGTATAATATTCAATCTCTATTTCCTCTACCTCTTCCTCAATAATAATTTCTAATTCATCGCTATCCTTTACATCGACTATGGCATAACCTGTCAGGGAATTAAATTTATTAAACATCCAATTTAAAAATCCGGAAAATAAACTTGTTCCATCTGTTATTCTTACTGAATAGCCAGTTATTTTATCCAGTTCAAATTCATCAACTGTCTTAATTATATTGTCTTTTTTTACTTTTATGTTCTTCTTATTAATCTTAAATTCTTTGTTATTAATAATTTTTTTAGCACTAAAATTAATTATTTTTGGCAGGGTAATGTTTGCCTTTGTTGCATCGGAATACCTGACTCTTACCTTCCATTTAACTGGTTGGCCAATAACGGCCCTAAACTGCTTAGTTTCTATATTTACTATTATTGCACCTGTAATATTTTCAGTTTTTTCAACAGTATCAATAACTTCTCTAAATTTAGCTGATAAATTTTTCTTAGAAGAATAATAAATGTCAACATATGGCTTATCAACGCTTAAATTATAATCGACATAAATTACTTGAGCAGAAATTGTATTATTGAAAGAGGTTCCATACTGCCAATAATTAATGTAGAATATTTCATTCCAATCATTTCTTAAAGATGTTAATTCAACAAAATTGCAACATCTTTGGCTTCCATGACATATAGTATTTGCATTTCCAGAATCTATCGAATATATGTTCCATCTTGTGCATAGATTTTCTTCCTTGACATTCCAATTAAATTGAGTATTTTTAACAGTTAAATCAATAATACCATTAATTGTTTCTATTCCATCGTTATCTTCATCGTAAGGTGTATTATTATTATAATTTAATATTATTTTTATTGATTTGTTTATTGTTATATTTGTAGTTATATAGGTATCATTAATTGTTTGATTTGTATTAATTTCATTGATTGGTTTACTAATATTTATGTATGATATTGGAATATTTACATTTGTTTTATTAATTGGTAATGTGATATTTGGTATTTTATCATTAATTGATACATTTATTTCAGAGCTATTGGTATCATTCAAAGCGTATACTAATGAAAATGGAATTATTATAAGTGCAAGGAGTATTGGAGCTAATTTAATCATTACTTTTCCTGCTTTATCATCTAATAATTTCATTTCTTAATCTCCCATACATTCAGATTGCTGATTCTATAACCTAAAATCTTACCAGCTAATTGTAATCTCAAACAATGACCTTGAACAGAATGCCATGCCCTGCCTATCTTTAGGGCTATATCCCTTGTAGAAATCGGAGTTTTTGAATCACGTAGGACTTTAAGTATATCGGACTCTATTTTTCTGCCTAATTTAGCCTTCCTAGTAGTCATTATTGTATATTATTATACTTTTTATATATAAATATTGCGAATATTGATACTAATATTAATACTAATATTCGCACTTAGAAAACTAGTTTTTTTGTGTTATGAGTACAATCTTTATTTTGTCGAAACATATATAAAACAAATCATTAAGAAAAGGATTGAATAGAATGTATAAAAATTAAATTTAGACTCAGATGAGGATATCATAGAAATTTGCCTAACTCTGGATTAACATCTGGAGTTTGATTTATAATTTTATTTTAGAGGCAAATTTCTAGGACACTGAGAAATGCCAAAGGCATTTCTGGTGTGCCAAAAATTGCAAAGCAATTTTTAAGTATGCCAAAAATAGATAACTCATAGGTACAATTTTTCGCTCTGTATTCCGCTTCACTACATCCCGAGTTATCTATTTTTGTGCATATTCCCGTAGAAAGTTTTAAATAGAAATATTATAAGGTTATAGTAAAAGAGAGTGGTCTTATGAATATTGAAGAAGAAATTATAAAAAATCAGTCGATATTGGTCTTAATTGCGAAATCTGAATATCCAAGTAAACATATGGAAATAGTAGGATTATTGGACAAAAATTTCAAAAAAATAGGTTATGTTTACCTCAAAAAATCCTACAAAACTCTTAAAAAAAAATTAACTAAAAACAAAGTTAACTTTAACAAGTTTTTATTTATAGGCCTAAATAAACCTACTAAAGAACAGCTTAAAGCAGAATATTATAGTTATATTACTTCGCCTGCAGATTTTGGAGGAATAAACATAGCTTTATCTGATTTGGTGTATAGGGGATGTAAAAGTTTTTTATTTGATTCTTTATCTAATATGATTGCTCATGTTAAGAGAGATAAATTGCTCAAATTTATAAATACAATAATTATTAAAACAAAAGTTGCTAATGCTAATGTTATTTTTTTAGCTTTAAGTGAAAATATTGACTCTAATTTGTTTAATGATTTAAATATGGTTTTTGATAAAATTATTGTGACTCCAACAGATAATAAATAAAACAAAGAGAGTATTAAAGGGATAGCATAAAAAATAAAATTGATGAATGGGATATTTAGCATATTCAAAAAAGAGAAACCAGAAGTTAAAGAAACAGAAATTAGAGTAGCTGATGGGATAATTGATTATGCTGTTAGTTTGATAAAAGATAAGGAAAGTATCAAAGAACAGCTTAAAGAAATTGATAAAATAAGAAAACTTCCTGTTGACGAAAGAGAATATTCTTACCTGCTGGTGTATCTCAGCTTAGAAAGAGTTATTTTAGCAAAAAAGCCTGCACCTACTAAAGAATATTTTTCACGAAAGATTTTAAAAAAGCCAAAAGAATTTACGCAAGATGGTTTAAGAAGAACTATAAGAAAAAAATTTGAAATAAATAAACTAGGGGTATATTTTAGAGTTCTATTTCTTAATGAACCTCAGCAAAGTTTAATTCTATATGAGCTAATGTTTCAGGAATTTATGGATTTAATATCTGATAAAATTAAAAAAAAAATTCCTGATGTTATTTTAAAAGAAAACTATGATGTTCTTAATGGCACTAAAATAGAAAATGGAAAGATGGATTTATCATCTGTAAATGAGAAAATTGAAGAAAAACAAGTGAATGTTGAAGATATAATAATCCCTTTTAAAAATTTATTCTTTGTATTTTATAGCAATGTAGTTAAAAGTGACGGCAAAGAGTTAGCTGATAAACTTGTGATGGATGTTTACAATTTTGTAGAAATTTACGGTCATCCTCTAACCTCGGCTGCAATTCAAATTTTGCCCAAGATAACATCTAAAGAAACAAAAGCAGCAGCTGCTCATAGGATTGTGGATTATTTAAGCATGCTAATTTTAAGAAAAGACCTGATAAAGCCTCAAATTGATAAAATAGCGGATGCTGAAACACTTCCAGAAGAAGGTAAAGAAAAAGTCTATTTTAGTATTTATCTTGAACTGGAAAAATTTATGATTGACCATTTACCTCCTGCTGTAGAAAAATCATTTACCAGAGAAGAGTTAAGAAAAGAAATAAGGGAAAAGATTAATACTCAAAATTTGGAGCATAGATTTAAGTTACTATTTTTAGGAGAAAAAGAGCAATTAATTGAGTTATTTAATATGTTTTATGGGTTGCTTTTAGAACAGATGGTTTCATTTTGGGCAGCAGGTGATTTACAAAAATTTGTCAGCGAAAATGTAAAAGGAACAATGCTTGATAGTCTTGGATTTACTATTGAGAAAAAAGAAATTGGTTTTGATGTTTCTGAAACAAATATCGATACTTTACCAAAGAATAAACTAAAAGATGTTATTCATGATTTGTCTGCATTTCTTCTTGTTTTGTATAAAAATGCAAAAGAGACAGGTGGTGAGAAAAAGGCAGAAAAGGCAATTAGCAAGGCCTATAAAATAATGAAAGAACAATATGGCATGCTTCCTATTTTTAATGATTTTGTTAGAGCAATTCCAGAAGGCGTGTTAGACTATGAGAATAAGATTTTATTATCACCCAGAGCAGCGGAAGAGGTTGTAACCTATATAACTAAAATTCTAAAAAAAGAAAAAATAGAAGAGCATTTAAAGGCCATGGAAGAAACAAGGAAATTACCTTTGGAAGAACAGGCAGAAGCTTTCTTTAATATTTATATTAATTTACAGCATTACATTATTGAAGAAAGACCTTCTTTTAAAGGAAAAGAGATAACCTTGTCAGATTTAAAGGAAAAAATAAGAAGACATGTAAATGTCAAAGATTTAGAGGACAAATTTCAACTACTATTTTTAACGCATGACGAAGTACTTGTTAAACTTGTGAGAGACCTAATTAAAGAATGTATTGTTAATTTTATTGATAAAAAAGCTTTGGTAGAAGCTGTAAAAGATCTTACAAAAAAAAACTCTTTTTTAAGGAATGTGGAAATTGATGAAGAAGGCTTAATTGATTTTGAACCGTTTTTTGATAAGCTTAAAAAAGTTGAGGTTGCGAAAGTTAGAGTTCTTAGCATTACTTTATCTAAGATCGTATTAGCAATATATGAAAAATCTAAAGAAATTTTAGGAGAGTTACAAGCTAAAAAACTTTTTGAGATTGCTTATGCAAATCTGCAAAAAAAATATGGTGCAAATTTATTGCAGGTATTAAGAGTTATTCCCAAAGGAATACTGGAAGCTGAGAAATTTGAGTTACTCGGTAAAGAGGAAATAGAAAAAACTGCCAAAGAAATGGTAAAAATAGACACTATAAAAGGAGAGTTTATGAATATCGCAGCACATGAACTAAAAACACCTCTTGTGCCAATTATTAGCTATCTAGAGATGCTACTTAATGATAAAAGGCTAGCGAGGGATCAGAAAGAAAAGCTAAGAATATGCTTATCCTCTGCAAAGAGAGAAGCTGATTTAGTAAGTGATATACTTGATATAAGCAAGTTAGAGGCAGGATCATTAAAGTTAGAGTTTGAAACACTTGACATGGTAGAGCTTTTAAAAGAAATTACAGATGGTTTAGGTCCTGCTATAAGGGGGAAAAAACTGGCATTTAAAGTAGAAGTACCATCTAAACTTCCACTTGTTAGAGGGGATAAGAGAAGACTTACACAAGTAGTATCCAACTTAATTAATAATGCTACAAAATTTACAGATAAAGGGAGTATAACTGTTAGAGCTCAGATGGAAAAACAAAATATACTTGTTAGTGTAATAGACACAGGAATGGGCATTAGTAAAGAAAATATACATAAGTTATTTACAAAATTTTTTCAAGTTGATAGCACTGCTAGGAGAAAACAGGGTGGAACAGGCTTAGGATTAGCAATTTCCAAAGGGATTATTCAAGGGCATAAAGGCAAACTATGGGTTGAAAGTGATGGTATAGGAAAAGGCACTACTTTTTCTTTTACAGTGCCATACCTTCCTACAACAGAAAAAGAAAAAATGGAAACACAAAGAGAACAAAACTCTTTTGTTTCCCAGGAACCAAAGGTGAAAACAGAAAAAGTTATAAAGAACAAAGCTAAGGAAAAGAAGAAAGAGAAGGATAAGGTTAGAAAGTCTAGGCATAAAAAATCATCAATAATTAAAAACACGCGAAAATCGTAGACTTTCGGTGAACTGGGAAATTTCAAAGAAATTTCCGGTTTCCCAAAAATTGCAAAGCAATTTTTTAGGATCCTGAAAATGCAAAGCATTTTCATGACAATAAAGTTCAAAAACATAATAATAATTGATTGATTAACTTTTTGTATTATTAAAGATTATACCACAACAAATAATAAAAAATTAAATCAAACAAATTTTAAGAATTTATAATAATGGTAAAAAAATCAATAATGATAGTTGATGACGAACCAATGATCGTAAAAGTAGTAAAAGATATTTTTAAAGAGGAAGGTTATAAGGTAATTACAGCATTAAGTGGCCAAGAATGTCTTGAAAAATTGAAAAATACAAGTGTAGATCTAATTTTGCTTGATATAATGATGCCGGGTATGGATGGCTGGGATACGTGCGCTAAAATCAAAAGCGATAAAAAAACAGAAAAGATACCTATAGTTTTCTTAACAGCAAAAACTGATCCGGTAAGCAGGAGTATGGGCGGGCTTGCATCTACAGCTTATATAACCAAGCCATTTGATATGAAAGATTTGAAAAAAAGAGTTGATTCTGTTATCAAAGCTAGCAAATAAGAAATGGTAGATATGACAAATCAGATTGTGACTAAGGATTTTTTTGAGAAAACTATTAATATTATAGCTCAAAATACTTCTTTTAGTTATAGTACAATTGCTTTAAACGGTATTAAAATGCAACTAAGTAAAGAATTTAATTTCTTAAAAGATATTCATATAAAAGGAAAATCGGTAGATGTTGATAAAACTATAAATAATATTGGAAAAAATGAATTGAGAAATTTTTTTAGAAAAGTAATTGATATGGTAGGGCCTAATTACTTAAAAATACTTTTGGCCCAAAAACTCAATCCTAAATCATTGATGTATTTAGAAAATATTGGGTTAAGGTTTGGTTAAATGGCAATAAAAATATTTTCCTGGATTGTATATGTATTGTTTTTTCTTATTTTAATGAATTTTGTATCAGCCCAATCAGAGATAATTAATCTTAATAATCTAAAAAATATTGCAATTCCTATACACTTGTTTGAGCTGGTTTTAGCACTTTTTATTGCATTCATGTCTTTGAAATTTTTTAGAATAACTAAACCTATTAGTTTATTTTTATTTATATATGTTGCTGTAGGTTTCTTTATTATTAATTCATTGCTCTACTTATTTTTTTATTTGAGTATAGATACCAGATTAGAGATGGTTTTTGTAAATGTGCATATAGGAAGTAGGGTTGCATTGATGGGGATGTTAATATCATTTGTAATCTTTTTCTATCAGTGGAATAAGATTATGAGAAGAACGGATATTAAGTAGATATTAATATACTTCTAAACAAAACTTCTAATTGATTGCCCTAATGGGCTAAAGAAGAATAAAAAGAAGGCAGTTACTAATCCAAAGATTGCTAATATTACTTCTTGTATTATCTGGTGGAATCTTGTAAAGTCCCTTGTCGTTGATCGTTTAAGATTAAGAAAAAGCCTCTGGGGAGAATTGCACTCCCGACCTTTGCCTATTTGGACTGACGTCCTAATCCTTCAAGCAAAGCTTGAAGTTACCAAGGCTTTACGGAATTGAAGAAACCCTTCAAATCTAACGCAATTTGTAGGACATAAAGCCTAACTACTATGCTACAGAGGCATTAAATAAATTAAAAACAACGAATTATTGTTTGATATTTAAAAATTGCTAAAAATTATAAGAATAAAAAATGCGAGGGAGGGGATTCGAACCCCCGGATCCACTAAGGAACAGGATATCTTCCTTACATCAGAAGTGTTCCGTTATGGAATAGTTCTGGTCTTAAGTTTCGCACTAAATAGACCTGCGCGTTTAACCAGGCTTCGCTACCCTCGCATATTATAAGTAATAAAGAATTAAAGACGATATTTAAACATTACTAATTAAAAAAGATTAATTAATTCATTATTTTATTTATTAAAAATATTAATGATTAAAATATAGAATAATGGAATTTTAACTAACTTTCATTTTAGACAAATTGAAAAAAGCCTTGAGTCTTTTATGCAGATCGTAGCAATCTTCATAAACAATGCTTTCATGCATTTCTGCTCCTGAATGTCCTACATTCCAGATGTACTTATCAAACAATGTTCTTAAAAATTGAAATAATGGGGCCTGTGTCCAACGACTTGTGAGGCTTGTCTCAATAAACCCATCAATAACTATTAAAACATCTGCTTGGTTTATTTTAACTGTATGGCCTTTTTTCTTTATTTTAACTTCTTTTACATTGTTAAACAAAGCCCGTAATATGACTAAATGCTTTACTTCACTGGTAAGGTCCTTAAAAGCTTCTATTACCCATTCTATTTTTTTCCCTTTTTGCATGACATCTTCAGATTTTCTTTTTAAGTCTTTTTGCAGGCCTTTTTCCTCCATCCATTTCTCTACTTCAGCATAAAAATCTTCTATTGATAAAGGTCCATTGTAACTTAATCTTAAGTCAAATACAATATGTTTTTTCTCTACCATTTTAATGAACTGAAACAAATGGTGGTACTCTTGATACAACCTTGTAATGTTTGTAAATATTAAAGAATCGTTCTATTGTATCATATAAATGATGCATATCATAACTTAATCTTTGCTCAAATCTTTCTGTATAAACTTTATATAAAAAATTGTTGTAAATAGATCTTAAAAATTGGAAAAATGGATAGCCTTCCCATCTTTGTGATTCGTCTAGCTCCATATAACCATCAATATAAATTGTTGCTTGGCCATTTCCAACCTTAATTTTTTTATTATCTACGACTGCATCAACCTTATTGTAGTTCTTAACTATAATTCTTACTTTTGGCCAGTACCTTACATAATCGGTTATTCTTTTCCAAGGCTTTATCTGCCATTCCATGTGCTTTCCAGTTTTTGTATTTTGCTCAAACTCTTTTTCTATAATCAAATCCCATCCTCTCTCTTTGAGGAAAGCGGTTATGTGCTTAAACAAAGCATTAGCGTCAAAGGGTCCAGAGTAATTTAGCCTCAAATGATCAACAACTAATCTTAGCTCTGACATTTTATCTTACTTTGTGGAAATATCTATGCTCAAAACCTTCTGATTCCATCTTTAATCTTTCTTTAATCTGAGATTGTAGCTTTAATAAAACATTATAATGCATATTATCCCACCATAAGGCTTCTACCTTTTTCCATATAACATACTTATGGTAAAAATTTCTTAGATTAGCGTAGAAGGCATTTTCTTCCCATCTCCTTTCGTAGTCCGTTTCTACACGGCCTCTAAATTGTATCCTTATTCTTCCTTTGGTAAAAGTTCTTTTACTTCCATCTTTCATAACAACTTCTGTATCCTGGGTATCGAATGTATGCAGATAGATAGTGACTACAAACCTATAATATTCCTCTACATCTCTTCTTGCTTCCCATACGTGTTGCACATCTGCACCAAACGGACCTGGTTTTTTAAATATGTAACGCATCTCATAAAACTTAAATTTCTGCCTGTGAAAAAAAGAAGCTACAAATTCATATAAATCCTGCATATCCCATACTCCTTTGTATTGGATATATGTAGCCCATGTTGGAACTTCTTTATGTATAAATGGTAATGGGTCAACCATAAGAAAAATCTGGTATAGAATATATTTAAATGTTTTGGAAATCTAAATGTTATAATTCAATTTCCTGTTTAGAACAGTCTTCACAAAGAACAGTTCCATTTAGTTCTTTTACTTTTTCAGAATATTCTCCACATGTTTGGCAGATGCCTTCTGTTGGTATTATCCTATTTATTGGTTTTCTGCTCTCTTCCCTTAGCTCGAATTTTTCAACTATCAAATCAAAAAGCTGCGGTTCTATTTTAAGAATATCTTTTATTGTTAGTAGACCAACCATTTCGTTGTTCTCTACAACTGGTAGATGTCTGATGTTGTTATCTCTCATTTTTATAAGTGCATCATAAATATCTGTATTTGGGGAAATTGTGATTAAATTTTTTTCCATAAGGCCTCTAACATTTTCATTCACATCAAAACCGCGGGCCACGGCTTTTCTTACAATATCCTGCTCCGTCAATATGCCCAAAGAATTCCAATCTTTAACAACAACAGCACCAACATGTTTCTCTGACATTATTTTAGCACATTCCAGTAAAGATATATCTGGGCTCACAGAAACAGGGTTTATTGTCATAGCATCCGCAACTTTAAAACCGGATTTCATTCTATAACTTAATTAGTTTTTAGGATTTATAAATTTATTGATTTCAAAATGAAGTTTTATTTTTTAATTTAGAAAAATGGGGCGACTGGCGAGAATCGAACTCGCGCAACAAGATCCACAGTCTTGTATTCTACCACTAAATTACAGCCGCCATAATCATTAGAACAAACTTTTACCTTATAAATCTTTTGTGATTAATTTTTTAGGCTGTGCCAGAGCGGACTGGAGGCAAAATGGGCTACCATGATATCATTTTTTAATAATATTTGGTTCACAACACGCACCATTTTAATTAATATCTTTTTGTGCTTCTTCCCACCCACCTCCCCTAAGTTAGGCACAGCCTTTATTTTTTCAAAAAAATCTGATAGAAAATATAAGGGAGTATAAAAGCTATAGAATAGACGGCTCCTATTATTATAGGATTTTGCGGGCTTTCTATCCCTATTAATTTTTTCATGTTATTTGAGATGATAATGAAATTTATTACAGCAATAATTGGGATTATAATACCTAAAAATAAATGGTGTTTGATTTCTAAATTCTCTATACTCCTAATTAATAATTCAAACAATAAACCAAAGGCGAAACCTAGAGTGATTATTACAAGATAAAGCTGCTGGCCTTTTAATGTAATAAGTACTGGAATTAATGAGATTGAAATGATGAGGTTTCCTATCATTGTTATTAACAAAGAAAACCAATAAACAAACTTGTCAAGAACTTTTATTTTTGGGTGCTTATTCTTTTTTGCTTTTTCTATTATTCTTATGGTTTTATTTATGTCTTTTTTGCTCCATCCTTTTTCAACAAGGTATTTTTTTATGTTCTTCATTATTCTTCTTCCTTGCCTTCAATAATTCTCTCTACATAATTTATAAAATTTTTTGCAGTTTCATAATACTCCTTCAAAACATCTATGTTCACTTCTACCACTTCTCCATTGCCTATTGTACAGGTCATTGTAACATGTCTCCTAAATTCTTCCCTTTTACTATAATCTGCTCTAGTTATCTTCCTTAGTCTCAAATAAAGACTCATGTATTCGATAAGTTCTTGATCTGTAAAAGTTTTAGTTAATAATTCAGAATCCAATGTCGGATTATTAGGTATATTATCTATCATTTTTTGTTCTTTTGCAAATTTAAGCATAGATTCTATTCCAAAAGAAAATGTACTTATCAGTCTTTCAATCATGTGCTTCATCATATCAGCAGTACGTGTGTATTTTAAACTCACATAGAACAAGTGGTCAACTCTCTTTAATTCTTCCTTTGCGTTATCTAAGGCTTCTTTCATTTTAATTACCTAAATATAGATTCATCTTTACTTACAATAGTGGAAATGTTTTTTATAAATAATTTTGCTTTTTGCACGTAATTATGAATCATATTTGCTGATATGGTTTTCATTCTATAATTGCCATTGCAGATAATTAAACTATCATTCCTTGAGAATTCCATAGGGCTTTTTTTATGGGACACTATTATTTCTTTTATATCTTGGATTATTTTTAGATGTTCGCTATCTATGTTGTATCTCTTTGAGCATTCATCCCTGAACATCTCAAACTTGCCTGCAAAATTATCTGGAAATTGGGGTATGCGCTTAAATAGCTGTTCATAATAAAGCAAAGAATTCATACCATAAGTAAATGCGAGAAATAGATTTTCTATAGAAGAAAGGAGTAATCTGGGATCTTTAACCATTGGATAAGTCATTGTTAATATGTGGTCTGCAAGCTTAAGTTTTTTGTCTGCTGCGTCCCTTAATTCCTGAAATTTTTCCATAAATGATGATATAGTACAGAAGTTTAAATATTTTGTTGAAAAATTTTAGACTATTTTTATTGCCCTTTTAGAGACATAATAGTCTTTGCCAAATCACCATCATTTTTTTCTATAGCTTCTTTTGCTTTTTCTTCTGTTGCTCCTGTTTGTTCCATGACTGTTTTAATGTCATCTTCATTTATTTCTAGTTCAGAAGAAATTGGATGCTCTTCAACTTGGCCAACAATCTGGAAAGTTTCCTGGCCCATCATGTTAACTTTGCTTACTTGAGGATTTTGTATTATAATCTCCTTATCATTTGTTTTTATTATGACTTCATTAGCTTCTATTTCTTCCTGCTTAATCCCGAGCTTCTTCATCGCTCTTTGCATATCTCTTGGATTCATTCCTGGTATCATTTTAAATTCCTAAAATACTGTACCCATAAGAGTATAGAAAAATCATTATTACCATCACAACAAATGTCATAATTATTATATGTCCTGGCTTTATTCTTATCTTGCTTTTGTACTCGTCAAAGTACCTCATTAAGCCGCCCATACCAGAGGGCATTGTGATTCTGTTGTCTTGTGGCATTTTAATCTTTTAGTTTAAAAAATAGCAGGGTCAGAATAAGCCACCTTCTGTCAGACCGTAAGCAACATAATTGCTATGATCTGTCTTAGCATTTAACTAAGCGTCTTGTAATGGCATGAACCCATTTCGACTTGCACCAGACAGGGCTCACCGTTTCATCCTTTCCTGAAAAAATGTCAAAAGGTTAACTCAAGTTTGTCACCAAACTTTTCGCGTTTATCATCCTCCAAGAAAATCTTAAGATTTTCTGGATCCAAAAAACACCAAGTGTTTTTTAGGATATTCCCAGGAGGTCTCGTTTCTGAGTGGTTGCCATCCATTACTGGATCTTGCTTTCGCAAGTGTCTATTAGGCAAAACCTAAGTGGGTGGACTTTCCTCAGCATTATAAAGCACGCCATAATTTGCTACGCAAATTAACAGCAAGTCAATAACACCGTCAGCTAAGTACTGACCCTACAGTATAAAGTTAGGATATGCTGTTTATAAATTTAACCTTTTTTTTTCAATTTTAATTATTTTTTCTTTACTTTTATTTATTTAGTACAAAAATCTCATATTGCATTTTCCCACTAAAAACATTTCTTTCATCAAATATTTTAAATTTATATTTAGATGAATATTTTTTTACTAGATCTTTTTTTCCAATTAAAACTATATTTCCTTTTTTATTTAGGATAAACTCTGCCTGGTAAAAGAATTCGTTGTAGATATTGTTAATATCTTTTTGTTTTGATGGAGGCAATTTTGTAATTATTTTATCTATTTTGCCTTTCTCGAACTTTGTGTCTAGCCATTCTAAATCTATTCTACTGAAATTTATTTTTTTGTCTATGCCAGCTATCTTGCTATTTTTCTTTGTAGAGTTAAGATTTTTCATTGAGGAATCGATGTTATGTATTTTTAATTTTTGATCTAATATATTTTTATCCAACCTTTTAAAAAATTTTTCAAAATTAAAGTCCTTGAATTTGTCAAATTTTAAAAAAATGAATTTTTCTTTATTAAAGAAATTAATTGGAAAATTAGATGCAAACAAGGCAGCTTCTATTGGTATTGTTCCAGAACCAGAAAAACAGTCCAATAGTGTTTCGTTTTTATTATAGTTAGATAATCTAACAAGAAAATAACCTATTGTACCCCTTATATCTGCAGAATTGGAGAAGATTTTATATGATCTTTTGCTTAGATCAAAACCAGTAAAGTCTATGCAAACATAGCACTTTTTTTCTGTTAAATATGTAAAGATTATAACTTCAGGATCTTCGAGGTTGACTTTTTGTTTATAGTCATATTTTTTTTGAATATATTCTATAATTATTTCTCCGAATCTTTTTTCTATTTCTGGTGTTAATATATTATTATCATAGTTTTTTAGGCATTTTACTCTAAATTGAATATTTTTACTTAACCAATCATTAAGTCTTATTTTTTCTAAATTTTTTTTGAAATCGTTGAAAAGGTTATTGTGATTAAATTCAAATAAAAAATAATGAATTCCTATAGCAGACTGTGATTTGTAGCATAATTCAAACAATTCCTCATATTTTTTAATATCAAAAACAATGCATGTCTCTTCTATCTTTGGGTTTTTTCCTATTAGTTCCTTTACTTCCAAAGCGGCTATATCTTCCATTCCTTTATGGGTAATTAAAAATCCTTTCATATTGACATTTGATTTAGGGGTATTTATAAAAATGTTTATAATTAGCAAAACAATTCAATATTAAAATTCAATAAAACAATAATTAGAATTCAATAATGAAGAACTCAATAAAAATAATTAATGATTAAAAAATACAATAGTAAAATTCCATAATAAAAATTAAATTAATAATAATTTAAAATGAAGAAAATATTATTAGACACGAATTTTTTGATGCTCAGTGCTCAATTCAGAGTAGATATATTCTTAGAGATTGAAAGAATATGCAACTTTAACTATAAACTTTATGTTTTAGATAAAACAATTGAAGAATTAAAAAACATTATCGAAACGCAAAAAGGGAAACATAAGGATGCTGCGAAGGTTGCTTTACAATTGTTGAAACTCGAGAAAGTTAATGTAATAAAAACCAGTTCCAAAAAAAATACAGACGACATTATATTAGACTACGGCAAAAAAGACCATTTAGTGGCAACGCAAGACAAAGATTTAAAAAGAAAGCTTGTCAACCAAGGATGTAAGGTCATTATTTTAAAGCAAAAGAAGATACTTGCTATAATAAATGACAAGGGCTTTGTATGAAGTCCTCCAACGTGCAATTGGAAAGTACGCTGCTATTTTTAGCTTTTTATATTTGCACAAATTGGTAAAATAAGAGGGAAGGTTTATAAAATAACCTTTATATTTTAAGAAAATGTATTACAAAATAGAGTTGAAAGATCGGGTTAGAGTACCTCCAAAGCTATTTGATTTGGAGGTAAAGGAAGCTGTCATACAAAGTATAAAGAAGAAATACTCGGGTTATATTTCCAAGGATCTTGGCATTGTAATAGATGTTGCTGATGTAAAAGAGACAGGGGAAGGTGTTATAATACCTGGAGATGGGTCTTCTTATTACGAGGCAAAATTTGAGGTTTTGACATTTAAACCAGAATTGCAGGAGGTTGTTTTAGGTCGTATTCGGGATATAGTGGATTTTGGAGCCTTCATAACTTTAGGACCTATTGATGGGATGATACATGTTAGCCAGACAATGGATGACTTCGTAAGTTTCAGCAAGGAAAAAACTTTATCAGGTAAAGAAAGCAAAAAAACTCTAAAAATCAATGATGTTTGCAGAGCAAGAATAATAGCTGTATCATTTAAGGATCCTCTAAACCCAAAATTAGGGCTTACAATGAGGCAACAAGGACTTGGAAGACTGGATTGGATAGAAGAGGAAGAAGAAAAGCCTATTAAAAAAGAAGAAAAAAAGGAAATAAAGAAGCAAGCTAAAAAGAAAAAATGAGAATTTAAGATGAAAACATACTTACTATCGTTCGTAGCCTTCATTTCGAATACAGTCACTAACGTTCCTGTATCCCTCTGGGATATTCATAATAACAGAAAGGTTGCTTAAAAATGGAAGAAAAAGAAGAAAAAATACAAAAGCTTTACCTTGAATTTCAGGAACTGGATCAAAAGATTAAACAGCTTGAACAGCAAAACAGCCAATTAAGCACCCAACTGACAGATTTGACAGCAACTGTCCAAAACCTAGATGATATAAAAAGTATAAAAAACGGGACAGAAATTCTTGTACCTATAAGCGGTGGAATATACGCAAAAGCCGAGCTTAAGGATAGTAAAAAGTTCATTGTAAATGTAGGATCTAATATTACAACAGTAAAGGATGTAGATTCTACAAAAAACCTGATAGAAACCCAAGTACGGAGTACCGACTCGTGAAATCGGTGGACTTACTAGCCGAAGCGCTGCGGTGGATAGATCGGCGGAAGCGTGATCAGTGAGGGAGCATTAAGGACTTTCCGGTTGCGGGATTGACCGCCCTGCGACGCGACCACGTATTCGGCATGATCCGCAAAATCTTCCTCGCATTGCTGATGCTGAGTGTGGCGATTGTGTAGTTCATCCTTGGCTTTAGATTCGTGCTGTTTCCGATGCTCGCGTGGATCGTGCTTAGGATCTGGTCTTCCCGGAAGCTGAATCGTCAACGCAACGCGCCGCCCTGCGATACAAAGACCGATAGCCCATGATCCGCAAGATCATCATCGTGGTGCTGACGCTGGGGGCGGTGGGTGCGTTCGCATTAAAGATCGACTCTTTGCGTACGCACTATCGCGAGTACAACCCCAGTTGGGGTCTGACTCTGGGAAGCTACAGCGTCTCCGTCTCTCGCGTCGTGAATAAACCAATGGTACCCCCGAGATCAACCTGGGGAGACACGCCGG
>JADFLA010000004.1 GCA_022564635.1 Nanobdellota archaeon
TAAAAAACTGCCAATAAAGAAAGCACTCATTCCCAATAAAGTAAATACAATGCTTAAACCTAAAAAGAAAGCTATGGTCATTCCCTTAATGTTCTGTTTAGAGGCTCTAAAGGAATAAGCAATATAGGCTGGAAGTATTGGCAAGGTACAAGGAGAAGCAAAAGAAACAAACCCTGCTATCAGGGCAATAATAATCAACAGTAAAATCGGCCCTTGTAGTTTCTCAAGACCTTCTTCCGAGACATTAAAAGCTTGAGATGTAATTTGATTTTTTACTAATTCATCAACCCAAAAATTTTCCTGTTTATCTTTCTCAAATTCCACAATTTTAATTTTGTTAATTTCATATTCTGATAATAAATTGTTTTCTATAATAAATTGTGCAGCTTTAATGAAATAATATGCACTATCAAGACCACCAATTTCCCTAATCTTATGACCAATAGTTTTAATTCCGGCATTTAAATACAAAGGCTCATTAGTCTGATCATATAATTTAAGCAACGCAAATGCAATGATCCCATTTTCCTGCATAGGTTTTGATAATAATATGTTATCTCCGAGTGCATATAATTCTGTATCTGGACTATTCCTCTCAAAAAATCCACCACCGTTCCAGTCATATAAATTCTCTAAACTAAAATCCGCAATTTTCCTTGCAACTTCTAAATACTCATCTTTACCCAAAACTTCATAACCCTCAACAAATGCCAATAACAAATAAGAATTATCTAAAAGATTGCCTCTAACTCCTTTCTCCTTATTTTCTTTAAAGTAATGATATGCTCCATTATCACTTACCATATTTTTAGAAAAAAATTCTAATGATTTTTCTGCTATTAATTTATACTTTTTATTGCTAGTTGTCTGCCATAAATAAAGATACGTTAATATTGCATCTGTGTTCCAATCAGAGTATTTTGTTTTTTCTACCCTTGGCTTGTCTGCTGGTCTTGGATATTTTCCATAGTATTCATCCTCTCCATGCACATCACTATTCCCATAAAAGCCTCCATTTAAGCTGTCATACCAATTTTTCTCAATAAAATCCAATGTTTTCTCAATTACTTCTTTAGTCAGTTCATCATTAGGTTTAATCTGCAACAAATGAAAATAAGCTTTCAACAATCTAGCATTATCATAAAGCATCTTTTCATAATGAGGTGGCGTCCATTCCCTCGTTGTACCATATCTATGAAATCCACCATCAACAGGATCAAATAAATTATAATTTTCCTCTAACTCATCAACTTTTGTATATTGATTTTTTAATGTATTTTCAACAATTTTCAGAAACTGATTATTTCCAGTTAATTCGTATAATTCCAAAGAAAAATCCAAAGTTCTGCCTTGTGGAAACTTCCGCCCTGTACCAAAACCACCATGCTCATTATCATAAGAGCCTAAAATAGATCCTGCAAGATTATTAATTAAATTATTAAGTTGATTTTGAGTTGGGATTATTGGATTTGATTTCTGATAGTTATACAAAACCTGGCTAGAAAAACTTTTGGAATTTACAAAATTAACCGCTTGCTGCAGATTAGCGACCATATTTGCAACAGGTCGTGGTCCAGAGTAACCAAACAGTCGTTCTCTACTTGGTGCTATAACTGTTGTTGATGGCCAGCCACCTTCTAAGTATTGTCTTGTTAAATCCTGTCTCTTATCTGCATCAACATAAATTGGAATAAATTTTTCATTAATAATATCAACAACTTGTGGATTAAAAAGAAAATCCTCGCTTTCATATACTTGGCACCAATAACACCAAGATGGTGCTGTCAACAATAAGAAGATTGGTTTATTTTCTTCTATAGCATCACTAAAAGCCTCAGGTCCGTAATCATACCAATTAATTAAAGGCTTAAGCTCTTCTGCATGTTCGTATGTATAATGTGATGTTGCATTAGCTATTCCAGGAAAGAATAATAAAACAAACAATACTAAAACAATATATTTGAGGTAAAGATTCATTTTACTTACTTTATTGTTATCCCCACAACCTTTTTTTGCTTTTATCTCAACATCCATCATTAGCTTTGCATATTAAATTTTCCAAATCTTTTTTATAAACAAAAGATGGATGTATTATTTCATCAAAGCCATTGACCTTAAGTATCAATGTTGGAACTCTTATTGCCCCATATTGAATAAATTCCTTCTCACAATTGTCAATATTAAAAAACTCCAGAGAAAACAAATTTCCTTTCTCTTTCAACAATTGTTTTAGTATAGGATCTTGTTTTTTGCACCATGCACAAAAATCAGAATAAAAGTATTTTATATTAAAAACCGATTCTTTGTTGCCTGCTATTGCATCAGGACACCCTTTTTCTTCTAATTTATTTATTTCGCTGAAATCAAAGCTCACTTCATTACTATTCTGGGTTATTAAATTATTTAACTCTGCCTTATATTGATAGATAATAACTGCAATTGATATGTTTACGAATATTGCTATTATTAATATTATAGTTAAAGATGTAGTTCTTTTATTGCTTTTCTTTGACATTCTAAACAAAAATCGCAAATGCCCTATTTACAGCGATTTGATAATATATAATATAGCTGCCGGCAATTATTATTACAACAGCAGTTATAACCCTTACATATGGAAATATCCTAGAGAATTTTTTCATAATAGTAACTTTTGACATAGCAGTTATTACAGAGATGCCAACTACTCCAACAGCAGCTGCAACTGAATATATTAGGAAGATAAATATTCCATCGATAACACTACCTGTACTTAAAGCGCTTATTATTATAGCCAAAAAAACAGGTAGCGTGCAACTCATTACTGCTAAACCATACCCTATCCCAAAAGTGTAAAAACGCAAAAAGCCGTTGTTTATTTTTTTCTTGGGTTGCAAATGAAACGGAAGCGCAAAAGAAAAATTCTTATTAAATAACATGAAGAAACCAATAATTATCAAGACAAGCCCAACAACCAGGGTAAAGATTGGAATATAAAATTTTATAAAATTGCCAATATAAACTATAATAGCTCCTATAATCATAAAGATGGATATTAGACCAAAAGAAACAAACAAACCATTTTTTAAGCCATTAAATAAATCCTTTTTTACATTTTTTTCACTTTTTTCCCTTCCAATGTAATAAGAAACATAGGCTGGAAGCATAGCTATGCCACATGGGCTTATGAATGTTACAAACCCTGCTGCTATTGCCACAGATATTAAAGCCAGACTAATCATTTTTAAAATTTTTAAGCTGTTAAACCTCTAAATATTGTTTCCCATTGCTCGTCATTTAAAACCCCATAGCCGGAGTAAAGAATAATACCTTCTCTGCTTACTGCAAATTTAGCTGTTGTTCCCCTAATTCCATAATCCGTTAATACTTCCGGATAACCCGGAGCAAAAATAAAGTCATGATTTCTACTAGTTTTATATTGGCTTAATATTTGAGCATTTTCAGTCAAATCAAGATCAATTGCTATAAACTCTACTTGGTCCTTATATTTTGGATAAACTCTATCTACAACAGCCAAATCCTGTGTACAGTAAGGACACCATGTTGCCATAAAATAAACCAAGACAGGCTTGTTTTGCGCAGTTATCTCGCTTAATTTTATTGTATTGCCTTCTGTTGTTGTAACTATAAAGTCTGGTGCTCTAAAGTCTTTACTATTACCAACGGGTATATCCCCTATAGCACTTTGTCCTTGCTGCACAGCACTGCTGCTTATATTAACGTTTTTAGCACAACCTGCTATAAATATCAATAAAATAACTGAAATTCCTAATAAATATTTAACAAAAATTGCTTTTAGCTTCATTTTTAATCAATCCATTATTTTTTAGTTATAGTATATCCTAATATTTTGCTTAGTTCACTTTCTAAAGTTTCCAATGATGTTATCCAATTATCTTTATATGTAATAAAACCATTTTTGTCTATCATAAATGTAGTTACTGTTTGCTTTACACCATACATTGAAGCAATTTTTGTGTCTTTATCCACTAGATGAATCCAATTTCCTCCATAAATTTTTACATACTTCTTAAAATCTTCATTGGAATCAAGTTGATAGGTATCGATTGATATAATTATTAAGCTATCTTTGTACTTTTCTTTTAGTTGCTCAAAAGCGTCTCTTTCATCAAAGGTCATTCCACACCAGGTAGCTGTAAAATCTAAGATAACTACTTTACCATTGAAATCGCTCAAGCTATATGAATTACCCTTTATGTCCTCAAAAGAAAAATCAGGTGCTTTTTCTTCAACCTCTAGTACTGGTAAATCCTTATCATAAAGTTCTGGTATTGGCATTCCTCTAGACTTTACTTTAGCCGCATCTTTTATCAGATTTGAAATAAGTATGTTATCATCTTTACTTTGAGTTTGACAGCCAACAATAAAGAGTAACATACCTGCCCCTACTAACAAACATGTTTTACTTAGTAATTTATTAAATGACATTTTATTTTCCTGATTATTTTTTTATATTGATATTTTTAATGCTCATGCTCATCTCCAAAACCTGCTATTGCATCTTCTATAATATGCTCATAATACAAAGACATTCTTTTAATACTTTCTACCTTTCCATTAACGAAAAATGAAGAAGCGTTGATACCAATTTTTTCAGCAGTTTTTAAGTTATTAACAATTTCAAAAACATATTCTCTGTTTATTATGCAATTTTCAAATTTTTCAATATCAATGCCAATCTCATCAGCATAGCTAACTAAATTTTCCTTACTACCAAAATTTTCTTTATCTTGATTTTTAAATAATAATTTGTGATATTCCCAGAACTTATTTTGCTGTTGAGCACATCTTGCAGCTAAAGCTAAATTTATAGAGTCAGGATTTGGCGCAAAATCCTTAAAAACATACCTCAATTTCCCATTATCTACAAATTCCTTAATTATTTTCGGCTTTATTTTTTCATTAAATTCTTTGCATTCTTTACAATTAAAATCCTCAAAAACAATTAAGGTTGTAGCATCTTTGCTTCCTAATATAGGATCTGAACTATCTACAAAATCCTCAGCTTTGAAAACTGGTTTTATTTGAAATTTGTTAAACTCTTCTTCTAATAATATCTCTGCATCATAGTAGCTTGTAAATATTTTTAAACTAATTATATCTTCTGGATTAATTAAACCAGAAATGTATTTTACTTCAGCGGTTTCAGCTTCAAGGTTGATATTAATTTCTTTAATACCTTCTTCCGATAATAATGCTTTTTTTATTGTTGTTACACATGTAGGACAAGTCATTCCCCTTACCTTTAAATATGAAGTTTCAATTGAACCATCAAGGACATCATTAGAAGGTTTAGATTTTATATTATTAAAACTAAGAATAGCATAACTCCCGCCTATCATTAACAAAAGTACGAATATAAGTAAATATGTTTTGGATTTAATTTCATTCAATTTAAACACCTATCTTACCTGCCAAAAATAAACATACATAAGATAAATCCCAACAACAATTAAAAGAGCGCTGCTTATCTTCTTGATAGTGTTGCCAGCTATGCTAAGCTTGTTTAATAATAAATCTTTATATGAAGCGGTCATTGTTGTTACAATAACCATTGATAATCCATTTCCAATCAAAAACGCTAAAAATCCAAATAAGCCAATTGCAAATTTTCCCAATATGAACGGTGACAAGATAACAATCAAGAAAATTGGTAATGTACATGCAGTTGAGCCAGCAGCATAAGCCATGCCAAAAAGATAAATCTTAACCTTGGGGCTCTTGATCTTGCTGGAATTTATTTTTCCCACCATACCTGATGATAATCTCTCAAATCCGAACTTAAAATCTTTCTTCAGAAAATAACTTACACCCATAATAATAAAAACAATTCCAACTACTAATATTAAGGAATTAGTTATTGATTGTAATGATGTAGCTGCTCCAATTAAGAATAAAGGTATAGCAATTAAGACAAAGAAAGTTGACATGCCTAATGCTGCTATGAGACCTTTTCCAGCAGCTTTTCCAAAAGTTTCTTCTTTATCACCAGTTGTTATATAATATGCCATATAACTTGGGAGTATTGCTATTGAGCAAGGACACGGTGCTGAGAAAACTACTGTTCCAGCCAAAAAACTAAATGCTAATGTAAGAATTAAAATTGAGTTATCTATATTATTTATATTGGGCAGTATAAACTTATAGTAACTGAAAATTCCTAGTCCAACTATTCCCAGAAAGATTAATGTAAGTACTAAAATAGATAGTTTGTCTTTACCAGAGCTTTTGGGCATTTTGTTATTTGCATTAGATGTATTCTTTGCTTTATTTGATTTTTTTATAATTATCACCTTAAGGACCTATTTTAATGCTATTCAGAAAGTTAAGCTGCCCATTAACATCGTCCTCATTCCCGTAGCTTATCAATAATCTGTCATTATCTTTAATAATATAATTATCGAAATCATTATTCAACTTTTCATTGACGTAAAACTTTAAATTTTTATCATCATTATTGCAATAACTATTTCCTTTGTCATCTACGAAACAATTTTCATCAAAACCCATTCCTAAAGTCTCTAAAAAATGTCCTATAGTAATTCCGGTGGCATGCTTATGGATAATTATGCCATCCAATCCCTCAATATGTACACGTCTCGCTCTAACCATGTATTCAGGCTTTGAAAGATCAAGTACATTACCATTTATGAATATTAAAAATGCAGTATGCTCATGGGTAGAATCCCAAGGTCCTATTGATGGATCTTTCAACACATATAAAGGCCTATCAATCGGTCCTCCATGAGGGGTGGGTTGAGGTGCTCTGCAACTGGCTAAGAAAATTAAACTCAATAAAAATAACATTGATAATAACAATTTTTTATTTTTCATTTTCTATTTTATAATATTATTATTTTTATGGTGCCATAGATTGCAACTCATCTAAACTATCTCTTATATCAATAGGAATATCTTTACCATATATTTTTTCTAATACTTCTTTGTGTCTAGGCAAATTCTCATTTACCTCTTTTAAGACCAAATCAGAAAACAACAAAAGCTGCTTTTTCTCCTTACCTTTTTCCTTGGCAGTTTTTACGAATTTTAAAGTGTTGCTGAGAGAAGCTGTATAAGCATCTGACAGAGCTTCTTTATTTTCTTCTATCTTATTAATATTTATTAAAAAGTTCATTTCCTTTATTCTATTGTTAGCCATTAAAAACTGATTTTTGGCTTTGTAAATGACGGTGGGGGATAAAGAAAATCTAACTTGCTCAGTTTTAATTTTTGCAGGATATATGTAGGTTCCAGGAGTATAAGAAGTACCTAAATTTTCAATTAAAGATGATAATCTTAACATTAATTTTATTCTCTTTTCATTATTTTCTGGAGTTCCTTCTTTAATTTCTTTGCCTCTGCTTTCAACTTCATCCAATAAAGAAATAATTTCATCCATCCCTTCCTTGCTCCTTATTGCAGTTAATATTTTAGCTTCTGCCTTTTGTAATGGCTCTATAGCGTACCTATAATCATAATCTAAAACCGGGCTGCTTTCAAATTTAAAATCATCAGCTTCTCCTACTATTTTTTCTTCAACAAATTTAGCAGTATAATATCCAGAAAAAATGTCATGGTTTAAGATTTCATCTTTGCTTATTACAAAATCATTATAGTTTAAAATTGTATTTCCGGTTTCCAATTCTATAGTAGTATTAATTATACCCGGAGTACCTTCCAATGAACTTTTTACAACATTTGCGCATGCCTGGCAAACAAGACCTTTAACCTCTAATCTTAATTCTTTTATTTTTCCTTGTGTAGCTTTTTCCTCAGGAGAATTATATAGTAATAATGAAAATAGAAATATCCCCATAATAAAAACAATTCCAAATCCAATAATAAAATTAGTTATTTTTTTACCTTCCATTTTTAATCATATTTATATCTTTTTGTCTTCCAAAAGTTTTGCAGTGTAGCTCCATTCATATTTGGTATTTTCAGAAAAAATATCATTATTTAGAATGTCATTTTCTATTGAAGTCAAAGTAGAATCATAAACTATAGCCCCTTTACTATTTTCAAGACTTAAAATAACATCAACCACACCGGGAATATCTTTTATGTTATCTTTAATTATTTTAATGCACGCTGGACATGTCATTCCTTTTATTTCGAGAACAGCTAAATTGTACCTTTGATTATCAAATATTTCCTCCATTCTTGAGACTTCCTCCTCAAAATTAATTTGCTTTACTTTACCATAGACATCATCACTTGTTGCAGAGGCATCTAAACTTAGAGATTTTAAACCTAATTTACTTAATTCCTTAACAAGGGTTTCATACTCTGTAGAATAAGAATCTCTGTAAGCAATTTTTCCATTTTTATCAATTAAAATTGTTGTGCCTGTAAAAGGGCTTCCATATTTTACGACAACATTATCGGTATCGCGGGCATAAATCCAATTATCATAACCTTCTGAATATGCCCTAATAAATCTTTTTATGTCTTCGTTTGTTTCTGTAGGATCTATGTCTACAGATATAATGCTTACTTTTGGAAAATTATTCAATAATTTTCTAAAGTCATCAGTTTCAGAAATGCAAACACCGCACCATGTAGAAAATATCTCAACAATCGCTGGATTTCCTCTAAAATCAGACAGTTTAAAGCTTTTTCCATTTACATCCGTAAGTGCGAAATCAGGAGCTTCTTTTCCAGGAGCGCTTTTAATACCACCAGCTGCCTTTGCACTTTCTGCTAAAATAAAAGCTATAGGATCAGATTTTTTAATGTCTGGTTTATTAATATTCGTTATAGTAAAATAAATACCTATAATAACAACTAACAAAATAAAACCTGCTGACATTCCTAACAAAAAAGTATTTTTTTCCTTTTTTTCCATCTTTAGTTCCATATCTACTAAAAATCAATTTACTCCATTTCTCTTAATCAGAAACAACCGCCTACTTGGTCTGGTATCTCTGCTTGTATATCAATTACACTTTTTGAGGGACTTGGGCTGCCAGTAGTAATTTTTGTCGAGGCACTTCCTATTGAAAAGCCTCCTTCATTAAGACTATTTTTGACATTAATTAACTGTATTGCCTGCACTGTTGCTATAAGCAAAGTCACTACAACTAAAATTAAAAGTATTTTCTCCATTTTTAACTCCATTTTTGCACCTCCATGAATTTAAAAACATCCACCTACCTGGTCTGGGACAACACTTGATATATCCTGTCCTCCTAGAGCTGCTTCTACTCTCAGTTTTCCATTTCTTGAGAAAGTCTGGACATCTATTGGTATTGTTGATGGGTCCAAGCCCTGATCTAAATAATACTTTGCCCATTTAACTGCCATACCAGGGAAAAAGTAGGCCATCCATACTCTTAACTCATCTTCTATCTGGTCTTTCGTATAACCTTGTTTTAACAATAAGGTTGTTAAACCTCTAATTGTTCCTTTTTTAAAGCAACCACCTGCACCACCCGGGGCATTGCAAAACAAGCAACCACCTACCGCATCTTTAAAATTATTTTCTTGAGTTCCATACATTAAATCAGCGTAAATCTTTTGTTGCTCAGAGGTTAAGTCCTTAGGTACATCTTGTCTGCCTCTGCCACCATTAGGCGGAAAGGGATCAAACTTCATAAGAATATTTCTTTTATCTAAAGTTAATTCAATTGGCTGCCCATTAACTGAAAAAGGTCTTATCTTATCTTCTTCACTTGGTAAAACCGCTGCAGCAATTTCTTGAATCGAAGCGTCACTTCCTAGATTTATGGTTCTACTAGAAATCCCAATAGAACTGCCAGTAACAGATATTGGTAAGCTAAATATCATATACTGATTAAAAGCCAGCACAAGAAACACTAAAAACATTATAATCATATACGGTTTATAGTTTACCTCCTCTTTTTTTTCATCCTCTGCATGATGTAAAATATTATATGGTTTATGGCTAATTTTTCCCTTTTTTTTATGAAGAACATGGTATATAACCTTATTATACTCAGAACCTAATTCTTCACTTTTCTCATGATCTTTTTGGGATCCTTCCATTTTAATTAACCTCCAAATTGAAATTGTTTATCTAGCAATTAAACTTCAATAATATCATTAACCTTATTATTCGAACTACTATCATAACTCAAATCTTTATAAACAATATTCTTACCCATTGCTTCAAGACTTCTAAAAACATAGCTACCATCATCTTCCACTGTAAAAAAGTTTCCAAAACTTTTTGCAGAAGGATAATCAGAAAAATCACTTGATAATATTATAGTAGGAACTTTAGTAATAGAATATTTCTCAACTAATTCCTTGCCTTCGTCATCTGAAATATCGATCTTTTTTTCGCTATTAATATTTATGTTAATCCCTCTAGGATTTGACAAAATTTGCCTATGAATTTCTACATCATAGCAATCTAAACAACTTTTGTCTGATAGGTAAGTAACATCAACTAATCCCACCACTTTATTTTTATTTAAATCAAAATATGGCGGACTTATTGTTCTAAAAATATAGCTCCCATCATTTTCAACAGTACCTACTTGCTGCCAATCTTTAGTTATATCTTCATAAGCAGATAAATCTGAAGAAATTATTAAGGAAGGCACTTTGTCTAAGCTATACTTGGAAATAAGTGAATCTGCATTTTTTATATCAACCACTTTTTCATCTGTAATTGCAACACCTAGTTGCTTTAATTGTCGTACAAAGATTGACAAGTCTGTGCAATTTCCACAAGTTGCATCATTTATATAAGTTAAAGAAACTCTTCCCATAATTTCATTAGAAGATGTATCAAAATATGGTGCCTTAATTCCTGTAAATATCAACGCATCGCTCTCTTTTTTTAAACCAAGATTACCTGATTTTTCTATCTCGCCAAAAACTAAAACTGTAGGAATCCTTTTAATATTGTATTTGTTAATTAAATCCTTTGCTTTTGCAGAATTCAAATCTAAAGATTCTTCATTTGTAATTTTTACTTTATTATTTTTTATGGAATTTAGGATTTGGCTGAGATCAAAACAGTCGGTACATGCAGTGTTCTCTATTACTGTGAGCTGAATCTCTGCAGGTCTTGTTAACTCCTCAGCTTCTTCAATTTTTGCCTTAGCTGTATTTTTTAAGCCAAATGCCAAAAATAGATTTAATATTAGCAATAGGCTTAAAGCAACTACAAGCAAGTTAATTAATTTAATTCCTTTTAAATTCTCAAAAAAATTAATTTTTATTTTTTTATCATCTGGAATTTTCTCATGAACACTTTTATTATGGTGTTCATGAACATTATGATGCTTTTCCATCCCATCATGCCTATTAGTTTGGTGATGCCCTTTTTCTGTATGGTGTTCTTTTTCCATTTTATATTTTTATTTTCTCACACTTAAATTAAATTTTACAACCTGTTAGATCTGCCAACCTGTTAAATGTCTGTACATTTTCATAATACTTGCCGTTAATTAACCAAGTAGGTGTTATCTTGATATTAGGATCCTCAGTAAAATCCCTGGAGTCAATAAACCTCATAGAATTTCCAAACATTCCCTTTTGTGCATGAGTATATTGACATGCAGATGCACCATACATAATAACACCCTTCTCAGTTAAGCATTGTGCAAAACCATCCAAGGGCGCTGGCTTCAAAGTATTTAAATAACCAAAACCAATACCCACGAAAATCAAAATAATAGCAACTGAAATACTAGAAACAATTAGAATTTTTTTGTAATTTTTTGGCTTTTCTATTGTACTTTTGTCTATGTTTTGCTCTGTTTTTTGACTTTCATCCCTAATGCTTTCAATTTCATCCTTGCTTAAAGCCATTTTTGAAACTATAGATTACTAGGGACTGAGCCTATGCTAGCTGAACTATCACCCAAATTGTCTACAGGTGCTACTCCGCAACCACCACCTACATAAGGTTGTTGCTGTCCACCCTGACCCTGTTGCGCACTATAGGCTGCATACCCAGTAGAGCTGCTTTTGGTACACCCAGCCACTAACACAATCCCTACCAACAATACCACAAATAAAATTGTTTTGTACTTCATTTTACTGCTGGTAATCCCTCTTTTATTTATAATCGTTTCTATATTCTTACTAATAAATCATATATTATATATAATTCATTGCGTCTATACTTAGGGAAAAAATACGTTTTTTGTCCAAAATTAGCATTAAAACGCCTTATTACCGTTCATAAAGCATTATTACCTCTTATTTAACCAAGAATAGTCCAAAAATACCTTTAAAACCTGATTTTTAAGAAGTTCAAAATAATTATTAAAAATTCTCTGTCAAGAATACCTCATAAGTTTTCCCTTTTGCTTTTCTTGCTACTAAGTTCTTTTTTTCAAAATCCATAAGAATCTGGCTTACTTTTGCTTTTGATAAATTAGTTCTATACTTTAAAGTGGATTGTGTTACTCCTTCCTGTTCTTTAACAGACATTAAAACCTTTCTTTCATTCCCATCCAAAGGCCTTAGCAATAAGTTAAACTTATCTTCATCTGTCTTTTGCATTTTCTCTTCTTGAATTTTCTCTAATGCATCATTATATTTTGACACATCTACCTCACTCTTGTTAAAAAACAATAAATAAAACCCCAATGCAAAAATAAAAGACAAGACTCCAACTGCTATATGTGAGGTTCCTAATAAAGAATTTACTTGTTGGCATTCCTTGGTTGGATTGCATTGAAGCTGTTGTCCTTGTAAATTAAGCTGATTCATATAAGAAAACATAATGAAACCTAGAATAATACTCATACCTACAATTAAAAAGCCAAGTTTTTTTGTTTCCATAATCCTTTTTAACCCAATCTACAATAAATTTGCAATCTTACTATAAAAACTTTACTAAAATATAGTAGCGGACATATGTTATGCATCATAAATATCCGATACTATATATATAAAACGACATACAAATTGAAATAAAACCTATGTCGTTTTCTAATAAACCCATAAAAATTATATGTTGTTTAATGATAAACTCCCATATATAAACCTATTACTTATAATTCAATAATAATTTTAAATAATTAAATAATACATCCTAAACTGTCTTAATCTTCTTAACTAATTCCCTAGCATCTTCTTTAACGTCATCAGCACCAACAACAGCACTAATAACAGCTACACTCTTAACTCCTTGATCTAAAACAGAATCAATATTTTTTTTATTTATCCCACCAATTGCTATCAATGGTTTATTAATCTTATTTATAATCTGATTAATAATGTTGGTACCTACTGTATAATCCTTTGACCTTGTTTTGAATATTGGACCTATTGTAATGTAATTAGTACCTTCTTTATCCGCTTTGATAGCCTGCTCACTACTATGCGTAGACAACCCTATTATTAAATTTTTATATTTTTTATTGGAAATTTCTCTTGCACCTTTAATAGACATATCACTTTGTCCCAAATGAACACCATCCGCATTAATTTCCAAAGCAACATCAACATAATCATTCAAAATAAAAAGAACATTATTTTCTCTGCAAATTTTTAATAGTTTAATTGCTTCTTCTTTTATTCTATTTTTGTCCCAATTCTTTTCCCTTAATTGAATTATCTCTGCACCGCCTTTTATCGCTTCCTTAACAATAAATTCATTGCTCCTATTTTTAGAAATAGTACTTTCTGTTATTACATATAATTTATTGTTAAAATCAAAGTTTTTCATAATAAAAAGAAATTATTTTTATTTTTTATTTGATTATTTTTATTGTTATAATTTTTATTTTAATGGAAAAAATTTATTTGAATATCATTGTACCAAAAATTCTATTTAATGACACCTTCTATCGGACTGGAAGCACTTGCATACAGTTTCTTTTGAATCCTACCAGCCAAAAAAGCGTCTCTTCCAGACTCTATAGCTGATTTCATTGCCCTTGCCATCCTTACAGGATCCTTAGCCAATGCAACTCCAGTGTTAAGCAAAACTCCATCCGCACCCAGCTCCATTGCAATTGTAACATCCGAAGCCGTTCCAACACCAGCATCAACAATTATTGGAACATTTGCATTCTCTATAATATTTTTTATATTGTTTGGATTCAAAATACCTTGTCCGGACCCGATTGGACTTCCAAGCGGCATAACAGATGTTGCTCCAGCTTCCTCAATTTTCTTAGCATATATAATATCATCATTTGTATAAGCTAGAACAGTAAAACCCTCCTTAACCAAAACCTTTGTAGCCTTAAGTGTTTCCCCATTATCAGGCATTAATGTTTTTTGGTCTCCTATAACCTCTAATTTAACCCAATCTCCCATTCCTAACTCGCGAGCAAGCCTTGCAGTTCTGATTGCATCTTCCGCAGTATAACAACCAGCAGTATTCGGCAATATAGTAAGTTTATCTTTATTAATATAATTCAACAAATTTTCTTTTTCATCATCAAAATTAACCCTTCTTATTGCAACAGTAACAACTTCTGCACCACAAGCCTCATGCGCCTTTTTCATTACCTCAAAATTCTCATACTTCCCAGTACCAATAATCAATCTGGAATTAAATTCAAACTTTCCAATTTTTAATTTGTCATCCATATATTAACCACCACCTACAATAGTAACTATTTCTAATTTGTCATCATTTTTTAATATTGTATTATTAAAATTTTGTCTATGAACAATGTTTTTATTTAACTCAATAGCAACGGTATCCATTTTAAGGTTAAGAGAATTTAACAAATCTGAAATTTTTTCACATTCTAAATTCTTTTCTTCTCCATTGATTATTAATTTCATTTCTACCCCTTGGAATATAAGAAGTACTGTTAATTTAAAAAGATTTTTATTGTTAAGAAAAAAGTTAGGTCGGAGTAGAAGCTATGCTTCGTTACGTAGCCGTATAAAGCTGATGCTTTATGCGATGAAATGGGACTTAAGTTCTCGGTTTAACTGTTGTTATGTTTGTTTTTGTGAACTAAAATCTCGAAGAGATTAAATTGTGAGCAAAAACCGAAAAATTTAACTCAATTTATTGAGATTAAATTTTTTGAGTTAAAAGAAAGACCCGTCTATTTAACTAGAGCTCTGTTTTTTCCGATTCTTCCATATCGTAAGATAAATAATAATTCCACTAAGTAATGGCAGTAATACATACAGTAAAATACCTGGATTTGTTAAATCATCACAATAAATTAACCACTTCGATTTAAAAACAGAGGTAGGAATTATTGTTTTTCCTATTTTTCCACAGAATAGAAAAACTGAAATAAGATATTCAACTACGATTAGAATCAAAAATATTACTGGAGATAAAATAATTCTTATTGTAATATCGACAGATTTTTTCATTTTTATTTTATTGTATTCCTTACCATATAAATATTTTTGTATTTTATTGGGTCTTTCTTTCAATTAAACATAACACAGTTAAACCCTTGTTTCTTGAAGAGCACCTAATATTATTAGGCAAAAATACCAACAACAAGGATGAGAACTGACTGGAGAGGGAAAATCCATACGCAAGTGTGGATTTTTCCTTTCGGAATAGGGCGTGCGAAGCACGACCGTGTTCGAATCCATTGTTGTTGTTGGGATTTTTGTTTCTGTTTTCTTTGTATGGAAATGGAAATGCTCATCAAGAAACTTTGAGTTAACGAAAAGGGTTGTAAAAAAAACGTCACATAATGGGAAATTAGACGAACTCTCATCTTTTAATTTTATACCACCACTTCTTTTCCATATAGAAAATAATTTTAAATATAATTTTAGTTAAATTTTTAAACACCAAATAATAAACTAATGATACATGACTTTAGTCTCTAGCTTTAACAAAACATTCCAAACTTATAAAAATAAGGTTGCAATAGAATTTAATGATAAAGAGGTTACTTTTGACAACATAAATAAAACCTCAAACAAAATAGCAAATGCTTTAAGAAATATTTCTGTAAATAAAGGGGATAGAGTTGCTTTATTTCATGCCAACAGCTTAGAATTAATTAATTTCTTTAATGGTACCATCAAAAATGGTTCCATTGTAGTTCCAATGAACACCTATTTTAAGGAAATTGAAGCAAAACATATGCTCAATGATTCTGGAGCAAAAGTAATTTTAACAGATAAGGAAAGACTACCAATAATAAAAAAAATATTATCAGAACTTAACTTTTTAAAGCATGTCATTACAGTAGACAGCAACGAATTCATCGATTTTAATGATTTTATTAAAGATGCATCTGATAAAAATCCTGATGTAGAAATTAATGATGATGATGGTTCTATAATATTTTATACTTCCGGAACAACAGGAAGATGCAAGGGAGCATTATTAAGCCATAAAAACATGGAATCTGATTTAGAAGCTCTAAAACAAACATGGCATCTAACAGATAAAGATAAATTACTCTTAACACTGCCGCTATACCATATTCATGGCTTAGGTGTAGCATTATGCAGCTCTTTTTATAACGGTTATAGCTCTCTTTTAAGAAAAAGGTTTGATCCAGAAGAAGTTTTAAAGTTAATAGAAGATAAAAAAACTACTTTATTTATGGGAGTTCCTACAATGTATATTAAAATCTTGGAAGTAAAAGATAAAGAAAAGTATGATATTAGCAGCATGAGATTATTTATTTCTGGCTCAGCAGCTTTATCAGCAGAGACATTTAAGGAATTTAAAGATGTTTTTGGACATGAGGTTTTAGAACGGGCAGGAATGTCAGAAACAAACATGAATTTTTCCAATCCTTATAATGGAAAAAGAAAGCCAGGCACAGTAGGATTACCATTGCCATGTGTTCAAGTAAAAATTGTTGACAAAAACTTTAATGAAGTTTCGCAAGGAAAAGAAGGTGAAATTTTACTTAAAGGTCCTAATGTCTTCAAAGGTTATTGGAATTGTGAGGAAAAAACTAAAGCATCCTTCCATGATGGATGGTTTATAACTGGAGACATAGGAAAATTTGACGAAGATGGTTATATAACCTTCTTGGGCAGAAGCAAAGACCTAATAATTTCTGGTGGTTTAAATATTTATCCTGTAGAGGTTGAAGAGGTTATTAATTCACATCCTGAAGTTCAAGAAAGTGCCGTTGTTGGTGTACCAGACAAATGTTTCGGAGAAGCAGTTAAAGCCTTTGTCGTTCTAAAAGATGGTATTAAGATAAATGACAATGAAATAATTGCATACTGCAAACAAAAGGTAGCAAGCTATAAAAAGCCCAAATATGTCGAATTTATTGATGCCTTGCCAAGAAACACAATGGGAAAAGTCCAGAAAAATATTTTGAGAGAAAGATTAAATTTAGTATCTTAAATAATTCTAATGGTTCTAAAAGTAATGATATCTAATCTCGCAATTATTGCCTGCGAGTCCTTAACGTTGTATATAGCAATAGATGGCGAGCGTATTGGCGAGCCCTAGAATTCCAAGGAATAATTATAATATAAAAAAGTAAAAATAATGAATTTAGAAATTTCAATAATATCAATTTAAATAATAATATCCTTTTTATTCATATCTTAACGCATCCACAGGCTTTAATTTAGAAGCCCTATAAGCAGGCAAAGATCCAGATGCAGCTCCTACAAAAAATGCGAATAGAATACTCCCGATAGTGAGCCAAATAGGGAAAGAAGGTTGTAAAAATGAAAAGCCGGCTTGTGCGGCAATTTTGCCGCCTGTACTTGAAATAAGGAAACCAAGAATTACCCCAATAAGGCCGCCAATTGCTCCTAAGATTCCTGATTCTATTACAAAAATTGACAAGATATCTCTATTCCTAGCGCCAACAGCCTTCATTATTCCTATCTCTTTTGTCCTTTCCACAACAGCAGTGTACATTGTGTTCATTGTGTTTACAGAAGCAACAATTAAAGAAACTAAAGCAATTAAAACTAAAATTCCACTCAAAATCAATATAATATTATTGAAAGTTTGTAATGCATCCTCAAACGTCTGCACAAAAAAATCCTCTTTACCTTCTTCTTGACCCTTATGCTTTCTTAACTTGTCTGTTATCCTTTCAGCAAGCAAAGAAGGATCAACATTTCTGTTAGCCTTAACCATTACAAACCCAAACTGATCCTTATCATCAGGAAACAACGATTCAAAAGTATCATATGTAAAAAAAACATTAGAATCATCTTGAGGATTCCCAATTTTTTCATAAAAGCCAATAACCTCGAATACTTCATCATTAATCTCTATTTTTTCCCCTAAAGCTACAGATTTTTTGAAAATTTTATCCTCAAGCTGATAATTATGTCCCAATACAACTTTATCAAAATCCCCTTTTTTCAGCTGCCTACCTTTTTCAACACCTACAGTAAATGCTTCCTCAACAAAGTCTATTTTACTGGGATCAATGCCAGATCCAAATACAAATTTAAGTTGTCTGTTCTTTTTAACTTCAACAGTTTTAAAGTAAATTCCAGAAATCTCTTGAATGCCATTGATTTTTTCCACAAAATCAATATCATCTCTTAAAATCCTAAAGTTTTCATCTGTGCCTGGAGCGCCTATACCTCTGCTTTGTATGAACAGCTTGTCAATACCAGCTTGCTCAGCAATAACATTGACATAATTCTGCAGCCCAACACCAAAACTTATTAGAGCATAAATAGCAGTTACTCCTATTAGGATGGACAGTATTGTTAGACCACTCCTTAGCTTTCTTTTTTTCACATTTAGGAATGCATATTTAATTAATTCTAGGTTCATTTTGTAAACCGCAAGGAATCAACTGGATTTTTCTTAGAGGCTTGATAAGCAGGAACAGTACCTGCAATTAACCCAACTAAAAAGGAAAAGAGTAAAGCACCTAGTACTAGCTCAATACTAATATCTGCCCTAATTAGTTCAGATCCAAGAGCCAGCCTTCCCATAAAAGCAAGTCCATGTGAAAGTACAAATCCAAATATTATTCCAACAACCCCACCAACAATACCCAACAAACCAGATTCAATGAAGAATAATGTGAATATAGTTTGATTAGTTGCACCTATTGATTTCATAATACCAATTTCTTTAGTTCTTTCTAAAACAGCTGTATACATAGTATTTGTAATTCCAATGCCACCAACTATTATAGAAATAAAGGCAATTATTGAAATAAATAATTGTACACCAAATAAAGTTTGATCAAGACTTTGCAAAGCATTTTGTGGACTTTGAACAGTAAAGTCTTCTTCTCCTTCCTTTACATTTCGTTCTTTTCTTAGGAGCTGCTCAATATCTCTTTGCACATTACCTATAGTTTTCAAATCTTTAACTTTGACAGCTATGACGTTTACTGAATTATCATCACGAAATTCATTCACTAGAACATCTTCATTCATAATAACTGCTGTATCGAAAATAAAACTTCCCTTTTTTTCTAAAATTCCAACAACATCAAATAGTTGTCCATTGAATAACACTTTATTACCAACTTTAATTTCCTTTCCAAACCTATCTTCATCAGTGAAGCTATCACCAAGAACAACCTTAAACTTGTCTCCATCTTTTAATAAGCGCCCTTCCCTAACTTTTAGATTAATCATATCCTCAAATATATTGCGATCTTTTCCTTCTGGTACATTCCATGCAAAAACAATATCTTGCTTGTCATTAAATTCAAATGTTCCAGACTCGATGAACCTGTTGATAGCAGCATCAACCCCAGGAATTCTTTCAATTTTATCTGCTAAATCATCTGTTAGAGGATTTACAACAGCTTGTCCAGGAGGCCCAGCAAAATTTATCCCAGATGCTTGTACACCCAAAACATCTGGTCCAAGAAAACCAAACTGGCCTGTTATAGCGCCTCTTAAACCCTCTCCTAGGCCCATTAAAGCAACTACAGCTGCAATCCCGATAAAAATGCCAATCATAGTCAGCCAAGAACGAAGCTTTCGCTGCGTGAGACTTTTCAAAGCAATGATAATATAATCAATTCGCATCCTAAGATTTTTTTCTCATCTTTCTTCTTTTCCTATAGTACCAAAGCCCTGCAACTACAATTACGATAATTATAAGTGCCCCCATAAATCTATTACCTTGCTTTAAGCCTAGTTTTTTTGCTTCAGAAGCCGTATACAGATTAAGTTTTAGCTCAATTTTGTCACTAAAATCATTATTATTAGCGTCCTTGTACTCGAGTACCAAAGGCAATGTTATTTGCTTGCTTCTTGTTTTATCAACAAACAATTTAAATTCAGCAGTCTCGAAATCATCAGATTCTATATTGCCCAAATATTTATCTTCATTTGACAGTATTCTATAATCTTCGCTTGACAACAATTTCATATTAACAAACTTGATGTTTATTACCCCTTTATTTACAACTTTGATAACAATTTCTCCAGATTTCCCAGCCTCATATATATCTGAATCGTCTAAGGTGACGCTTAAATCAGGTATCGCTCCTATTACAATGCCTATAGTGCCATTAGTAACATAACCCTTTCCCAATTCATCTGAATATGCAATTTTCAACGGAACCTGGTAAACTCCGCTTTCAGCTTCCGGATTTGCTAAGATCTTAAAGTTAAATTCATAGTCTTCTTTCGCATCTATCTGATAAATACTTTTTTCATTAGTAGAGCCTAAAGGAACAAATAGTGACTTGTCTATGTCAAGTGTTACTTTTATATCCTTCAAAACCGAATCGGCTTTATTTGAAAGCATTATTTTTATATTTCCGCTTGATCCAGGTTCCAATGTTTTTTTATCTAAAGAAACAGAATCAACTGCTAGAATTGCATCATGTGTTTGTATATCCACAAAAAATTCTTCCAGTTTTATCCAAACACCCTTATCAATCCTGTACCTGACTCTTAACTCATTTTCTCCTTCTACAGCATTTTTATCTACTCTTAACTTATACTTTACTATGACACCTACATCACCCTTTTGCCTGCTCTGCAGTATGCCTATATTCCTTACCGCATGTCTTCCAGGATCTAATGATAATGGATATTCCGGCAGTATTTCAACATCAACATCCCTTGCTTCCCCTGTACCGTTATTATCGAACTTGATTCTGACATCAACATACTTTCCTGGCTCTGCAGGATCTGGTTCCTGGTTAATCAAGGTTACAGCTATGTCTTGTATGTTTGATGGTCTTTGTGTGCTTTGCTTTGTTTGTCCGCCTACATAAATAGTAAGCAAAATCATTATTATACTATAAACAATTAACATATTTAATATATTTTTTTTAATTAATTTTTTCATTGGTTTAAATTTATTTAAACCTTGAAAATTTCTTTTAATTTTCATTGAGTACCACCTTTAGTTCTTTTTACTATTTTTCCGTCTTTAAGGAATTCAATTCTATGAGCATGTTTTGCAACATTTGCATCATGCGTCACCACTATTATTGTCTTGCCATCCTTGTTAAGATTTTCCAAGAACTTTATGACAACTTCTCCTGTTTTTGAATCTAAATTCCCAGTAGGCTCATCTGCTAAAACAACTTCTGGATCATTAGCTAGGCTTCTTGCAATTGCTACACGCTGCTGTTCACCACCACTTAATTCTGTCGGCTTATGGTAAATTCTTTCTTGTAATCCAACTCTCTCCAAAAGTTTTTTTCCAATTTCTAATCTTTCATCTCTTTCTATACCCTGAAATACCATTGGTAAAGCAACATTTTCCAGCGCACTTAACGTGTTTATCAAATTGAATTGCTGGAATATAAATCCAATTTTTTTGCCTCTTATTTGTGCTAAATCAGACTCTGATAGCTTTGAAATGTCATGCTTCTCAAGATAAACCTTGCCTTTACTTGGAATATCCAATGCACCAACCATATTTACAGCAGTTGATTTTCCTGACCCAGATGGGCCCATTATAGCAACAAACTCCCCTTTCTTAATTTCTAAGTCTAATCCTCTGAGAGCATTTACCTTAACCTCTCCCATTTGGTAGGTTTTCCATACATTATCCAGTTTGATTATTGTGTCTTTCATCTTATTTCAAAACCCATAAGTTAACACCTACTTTTTTTATCCTCCTGAATTTATTATCTAAAGTTAGCTCTAGAAGGTACTTTTCTGCAGTATTCCAGGAAATCTCAAATTTATTAGCGATTTCTGTAGTAGTTATAACTCCATCTTCCTTAGCAAAATCCAGAATTTTATCTTTTAAATTATGTGATTTCATAAGTAAATACCTATTTTTATACCTATGTATAAACCTATGTAATAACATATATTTAAATTTTGTGTTTAGTAATAAAAACATTTATATTAAATAAAAACAAATTCATATTATAATGTTAAATTGGAAAATATTATCACATTTAAACTCAAAAAAAATAAAACTCTTGCAAGAAAAAAAAATAAGATATTTTATACAGCATAAAATCCCATTTAGTCCTTATTACAACAAATTGTTCAAAAAAAATAAAATAAAATTCTCCGATATAAAAACATTAGAAGATTTAAGGAGAATTCCTTTTACAACAAAAAAAGACATCGTTCCAACAAAAAAAGAGAAAAAACATATTAATTTCATATTAAAACCTGATAAAGAATTAATTAAAAAATATTCTTCAAAATTTGACTTATTGAAATACTCTTTAAATAAAAATTCTGCTTTTAAAGAATTTAATCCAACACACATACACTTTACCACAGGTAGAACAGCAAATACAGTTCCATTTCTTTATACACCTTATGATTTGGAAAAGTTAAGAGAGGCAGGAAGAAGAATGATGGACATTTTTAATATAGATAAAAGTGATAGACTTGTGAACGCCTTTCCTTATGCTCCGCATTTAGCTTTCTGGGCCACATTTTTTGCAGCAGAGGCCTCTGGTTTATTTGCAGTACACACAGGAGGTGGAAAAATTTTGGGTACAGATAAGATAATAAAAACTATTGAGAACACAAAAGCAAGCTTATTATCCTTTATTCCTGGCTATGCATATCATTTGTTAAGAGAAGCAAAAAACAAGAAGGCAAATTTTAGTAATGTTAAAAAAATATTTTTTGGTGGTGAAAGAGTCTCTAAAGGATTAAGGTATAAAATAAAAATCATGCTTAAAAGCTTAGGAAGCAAAAATCCAGAAATATTTGCAACTTACGCTTTTACAGAAGGAAAGGTTGCATGGGCAGAATGCAAAGAAAATTCCGGTTATCATCTTTATCCTGATATGGAATTTATTGAAATAGTAGATAAGAATAATGAAAATGTTGGAGAAAATGAAAAAGGAGAAATTGTTTACACAGCACTAGATTTTAGAGGAACTATTGTCTTAAGATACAAAACAGGTGATATTGGAAGCATAACAAATGAAAAATGCAGCTGTGGAAGAACAGTACCAAGAATAAGCTCTAAAATAGAAAGAAGTTCCGAAATTAAAGAATTTAATCTGACAAAGGTAAAAGGTACATTGGTTAATTTAAATACATTTTTTGAAATATTAAACATAAAGGAAATAGAGGAATGGCAAGTTGAGATAAGGAAAAAGAATAATGATCCTTACGATTTGGATGAATTAATAGTTTATATCTCACCCAAAAAAAATATTGATTTTATTAAACTAAAATCTAAACTGAAAAATATATTGAAAGATCAATTGGAAATCACTCCTCAAATCATTAAAATAGACTTAAATAAATTATTAGACAAATTAGGAATGGAAACGGAGTTAAAGGAAAAGAGAATTATTGATAAAAGGACTAAAATTTGACTAATACCGCCCTAATAGGGCTTGCATCACCATCTTTAACTTTTAATGGTAACCCAATAAAGAAATATCTTCCCGACTTTATCTTGGACAATTCAAGACCTTCAAATATAATTATGCCCTTACCAAGCAGAGACTTGTGTGTGTCATAGCTAGGTTGGCTCCTTTCTATGCCCAATGCATTAATTCCAACACTTTTGATTTTTTTTGACGCAAGAAATTTTGCGCCAGATGCAGCTAAATAAACAAAGTTAAAATCAAATGTTTTTTTGTACTCATTTGAAGTCTTCAAAATAACAATATCATCTTTCCTTATTTTAGCTTTAATAAGGTCTACTTTTTCTATACCGCGATTTTTTATATCAGTTAAATCAATAACAACACATTCTCCTAAAAATTTTTCAGCTGAAACCTTATCAATCTTTTTCCCATTCTGAAGAAAATGAAATGGAGCATCGACATGAGTTCCTGTATGCGCATCAAGATGAAACCTGGATTCATTGGCATTACCTGTTCTGGTTGTAGAAGTGATCTCTATCTTAGGTCTTTTATCATCCTTGTCTTTCCAGACTCCCATGCCCTCATTTATCTCCATAGAAATATCAAAGATTTTCATTTTTCCAATTTTTAAATTAATAATTATTTTATTAAAAAATATTTCATTGAATTTGATTATTATTGTATTTATTTTTATTGTGTTGTTGAGTTTTGTAGTAATGTCGAATAAATAGATTTTTGGGGCTTATACCATTTCCTTTTGTCTTTCTCAATCAAAACATCTGCTTCCTTAGGTCCCCAGCTTCCTGCATTATAACTAGTAACCTTTCCATTCTTCCACGCTTTTGATATCTTATCAACAATCTTCCAAGAATGTTCCACCATATCCCAGCTTGTAAATAAAGTTTGATCACCAATCATTACATCATAAAGCAATCTTTCATAAGCATCTGGAGTATTAGGGCCAAACTTACATTCATGGCAGAAATCCATCCTTACATTATCAACTATCATTTTTTTGCCAGGAATCTTTGCAGAAAATTGTAAGGAAATTCCTTCTTCTGGCTGTATCCTGACAATTAACATATTTGGTTCTATGTTTTTGACATGCTCATTGAACAAAATTCCTGGATTTTGCTTAAAAACAATATTTATCTCAGCAACCCTTTCCTTTAGCCTTTTTCCTGTTCTTAAATAAAAGGGAACATTTAACCATCTCCAATTATCGATATTAAGTTTTAATGCAGCAAAAGTCTCAGTATTTGAATTTTTTTCAATTTTATCCTCCTCCCTGTAAGCCTTTACTCTTTTGTTATTTATTGTTCCAGATCCATACTGACCGCGTACTGCTATTTTACTAACCTCTTTTAACGTAAATGCTCTTATCGATCTTAAAACTTTTACTTTTTCCTCTCTTACATCATCTGCATCTAAACTAACTGGAGGTTCCATCGCTGTCAGCACAATAAGTTGCATCATATGGTTCTGTATAATATCCTTTAGAGCTCCAGACTTATCATAATAATTCCCTCTAGTTTCAACACCTAGATCTTCTGCAACAGTAATCTGTACATGATCTATATATTTCTTGTTCCATATAGGATCAAAAATACTGTTTGCAAATCTAAGAACCAGCAAATTTTGCACAAGCTCTTTTCCTAAGTAATGATCAATTCTGTATATTTCATTTTCCTTGAAAGCCTTTTTTATTGCCTTGTTAAGTTTTTTTGCTGACTTTAAGTCGTGACCAAATGGTTTTTCAAAAACAACTCTGCTCCATGATTTTTCACTTATAGCAAGGCCGCTTTTCTTCAAATTATTTATTATCACCTCAAAGAAAGATGGGGGCGCTGCAAGGTAAAAGATTCTGTTGCATTTTCCGGAAGATTTTGAGCATATTTTTTTTATCAAATTCTTAAGTTTATTATAACCTTTAATATCTTGAAACTCGGACTGATGGTAAACAATTTTATTTGATAACCTCTTCCAAACTTCGTTATTTACTTTAAATTTTGAAAAATTTTTTATCGCTTTTAATGATTCTTTTCTAAACTGTTCATTATCTTTTGATTTCCTTGCAAATGCAATTATTTTAGATTCCTTATGCAGAAGACTCTCAAATTCAAGCTTATACAGAGCTGGCAACAATTTCCTATTTGTTAAGTCCCCGGTTGCCCCAAAAATAATTATTATACAAGGATCAATATTTTTTTCCATTTTTTATATTATTATTTAAGTTTTTATTATTATTGAGTTTTATTTTATATTGGAATTTTTAAATGTGCTTAATTTTTCTTCTTTACAGCATGCCCCCCAAACTCTCTCCTTGTAGCAGCTATTACCTTTTTTCCCAAAATAAACTTCTTACTTTTATCCTGCCTTATTTTTGTAGCAATTTCAAAAGCAGGAGCATACCCTTTAATCGATTTTGCTGTTTTCTTGAGCTCGTCAATTGTAACACTACCAATTTTTGGACTAATATTATTAAAATCTGGTCTTTTAAGTGCTATATTTGTAAGGTCAAGTAACCAACTATTTACCACACTTGCTGGCCTCCACACAGAAGTTGCTTTAACAATATCTATCGGCTGTTTAAACTTACTGAGTAACTCTACACCTTCTGCTAAACCTTGCAAATATACATACTCAACTATGTTATGCACACTTTTGACAAAATGTCCTGCTCCGGCATTTCCAAAATAACCATAACCTCCTTTAGCAGAAAGAGCTCTGCAAATAGGTTCTATATACCTAAATTTTTTCTTAGGTCCACCAATCATTAAAGTGTATCCATTTTTTAGGCCCCAAATACCTCCTGATACACCGCAATCAAAAAAATAAATGCCATATTTTTTACACCATTTGTCATGTTTTTCTGCATTTTTATAGAAATCATTTGCCCCATCTATTATAATATCCCCTTTCTTTAATAACCGTAGTATTTTTTTCATCATATGATCAGTAGCTTTGCCTGCCGGTAACATCAACCAAACAATTTTCTTCCCAGGCAGCTTCTCAATTAACTCCTCAACACTGTAAGCAGGAATAGCACCTTTCCTAGCAATTTTCGTGACTT
Source organism: Nanobdellota archaeon (assembly GCA_022564635.1). GTDB lineage: Archaea > Nanobdellota > Nanobdellia > Woesearchaeales > GW2011-AR4 > JACPJP01. Next base: position 26,707 of record JADFLA010000004.1, read on the forward strand.
TTTCAGGGCTTCTATTATATGCAACAACATTAATTTTATACTTAAGAAGTCTCTCAACCATATGAAAACCCATTCTCCCTAAACCAATAAAACCCAGTTTCATATTAAAATCACCAATTTTTTATTTTGATTGTTATTTTTTATTGCAATATTCATATTTTTTATATTATTAATTATTTTATTTTTAATTATTATTATTAATTTATTGAAATTTTATTGTATTCTTTATTATTGCACCTTTTTTATTATTGAAGTTAATTTTTATTTAATAATTGAATTGAATAAGTAGTATTTAAATAATATGCCTTTAACCCTATAAAAATATAATGAAATCTATAATATTATTGCTATTAACCATTATTATATTGCTTCTAGTTTCAGCATGTAAAACAATAGAAGAACCTAAAGAAAAAGTTGTAGAATTCGGAAAAACTATTACATTTGACTATGCAGCAGGGTTTGACAATGGAACTTTGTTCGATACTTCTTTTGAAGTAGCTGCAAGAGAAGCAGGTATTTACGATCCCGACAGAATTTATGAACCAGTTACTATCGTGTATGGTCAAGGCACATTTTTTCCTGGCTTAGAGCAGGCATTACTTGGGATGAAAGAAGAAGAAACAAAAAATATAAGAATCCCTCCTGATAAAGCTTATGGCACAAAAATAGAAAACTCTACAAGAGTTTTGCCAAAAACTACAATTGATAATTACGAAAATCTAAAAATTGATGATGTAGTCACAATAGTCGATCGCGATGGAAATAAAATTAATACTTATGTAAAAGAAATAGAAGAGGAAAACATTATTGTTGATTTGAATCATCCTCTTGCTGGACAATATATTCAATTTGCGATAATATTAAGGAGCATAGAATAAATTTTAATTATTATTTCTTTATACCCTTTCTAAATTTTTATTTTTTTAATTTAACAATTTTAATATTTTTTATTATTGATTTATTGTATTGAATTTTGTCAATGTATAGTGGCGGAACTAAATAATTGAGCAATATTATTCCGCCACTATGTTAGAGAACACAAACTATTTTGCTCAATTATTTGTGTTCTCCGTTATACATATGTTTTAATAGGATCTAATTCCTTAACCTCAACTTTACCAACCAAACTCCTCAACATATGACCAGATATTTCCAAATCATAAAATTTCTTCAACTCTAATCTTCCTTTTACTCCGACAATTAATGGATAAGTTCCAAATTGTCTGCAAAATGTAGTATTGCCGTCATAGATCTCTGCATAACAATTCCTAAGTACAGTACCTTTTGGAATGATTCTTTGTAACATTGGCCAATCAATCTTCTGTCTTATCTCATTTCTCCATTTCCAATAATATTTTTTATTTTTCTTCAAAAATTTATCTTTGCCTTCATCAAATAAAGAAGTTCCTTCAAATATAGCAACCTGCCTTATATTAATTCTTCTTAACATTAAACCATCATTATATATTTTCTTAAGCCATTTCATATTTTCTTCATGAGTTTTTTTACTTTCCCCCCTTAACCCAAAAATTATGTTGATGCCTGGCAAGAACCTTGGCATTCCATCTTCCCCCCTTTCTGCTCCATATTTATTTAGAATCTTTACAGCTTCATAAGCAATATTAGGAGAACTATTAAGAGTGTTTTCCTTGCAAACTTCTTTATCAAAACTCTCTACTCCAAAAGCAGCTATATTACCTGAAGTGCAATACTTAACAATAGCCTTTGTTATTTCATGGTTTTTGTCCATAATAACCTTAACTGGATTTACATTATCAAGATGTAAAACCCTAATATCCTTACAATTTTCCCTTATTTCCTTTAACAATTCAATAGCATAAGGTAATGTGTAAAAACAAGTTTGCTTTCCCAATCTAAAATATTTACAACCAAGTTTATAAAACTCAACAACCTCTTTTAAAACATCTTCCTTATCTCTAAATTCAACTTTATTTTTTATTGGTTCTGTGCAAAAACTGCATTTTCCTATATCACAACCATGTCCCGTCTCAATTTCTATCATTCTGTAATCCGGAATCTGTTTAATAATTTTTACACCACCAATTGCATAATCCTTAACCTTATCATATTTAAAATTAAACATAGAATAATCAACCTTATCAAATATTGATTTGTCATATTTCTCAAAGAATTTTCCCCCATAAAGCTGGGTTCCAAATACTGCCGGACCTGTAAGTATTTTTTTGCATTTAAGATCCCTAATTAATGGAATAACCTCATTTAAAGTCCCAGGCACTGCAGAAAGATATTTCCCAGGAACATGAACACCTAAAACAATAATTAATACATCAGTTTCTTCCAATATTTTATTAATATTTTTATAATTAATTGTTAAATTGTAAGTTGTAATGTTTGTTTTTTGAGATGGTTTAGGATGTCGTACTTCTGAATTATTTTTCTTGTATAGTCTTAAATCATCTATTGTCAAATAATTTACATCTTCATTCAAATAACCTGCTATATACCTTGGATATGTCCCCAGATAAGGTGGAACACCTAATCCTGCTGGCTCATCAGTATAGCAATCCAAAATTGTATATGTCATAGATATTAGTAATTTTTATGCTATTAAAAAGGTTTTTATTTAAATAAACATATAATAAAACATAAAAACATTTATATTACCTAAATTGAACATAAATTATTATGGGGGCACTATTAATATCAATAATCGTTGTAGTTTTGATTATTGTTTTGTTCTTATTAAATTTCTACAGAGATCCTGAAAGAAAAATACCAATAGGCAACAATATAGTAAGCCCTGCAGATGGTCGCGTTTTAAAAATTTTAAAAACTAATAATAACAAAATAAAGATAAATAAAGGCTCTCTTGGAAAAATAGAAACCCTTACAAGGGATATAGCAAAAGAGTGCTATGTTATCTCGATTTTTATGTCTCCTTTTGATGTCCATGTTAACAGAGCTCCAATAGAAGGCGAAATAGGTTCTATAAAGTATAAAAAAGGAAAGTATTTTGCTGCATATAATCTAAAAAAATCTTTAATGAACGAGAAAAATGAGATAATAATAAAAAATAAAATTATAGGAAAAATAAAGATGATACAGATTGCTGGTTTTCTTGCTAGAAGAATTATTTGCTCAGTAAATATTAATGATAAAGTTAATAAAGGACAGAGGATAGGCAAGATTGTACTTGGTTCACAAGTTACCTTAATATTACCATCAAAGAAAATAAAGCTTAAGATTAAAAAAAATCAAAAAGTGGTTGGGGGTGAAACAGTAGTTGCTATTTTAAGATGAATTCCAAACTAGTATTTTTTTCTAATTTTCTTAAAAAACCAAAAGAAGTTGCAGCTGTTACTCCTAGTTCGAAATATGTAATCAATAAAATAACCAAAAATATTGATTTTAACAAATCAAAATGCATTATTGAATATGGTCCGGGTGTTGGAACAATAACAAAAGAGATATTAAAGAACCTAAATCAAGATGCAAAATTAATCTGTTTTGAGTCAAACAAAAAATTTTGTAAATTCCTTAATCAAGATCTAGAAGATCCACGTTTAATAATTATAAATGATTCAGCTGAAAAACTCAATTTTTATCTTGAAAAACTTAATATAAATAATATTGATTACATATTATCCGGAATACCTTTTTCTTTGATTAAAAAGGAAATCAAAAAAGAAATTATAAAAAAAACAAGAGACAACTTAAGAATAGGTGGAAAATTTATTATTTATCAACAATATAACTGGCATTTAAAAAAATATCTTGATATTTATTTCAAAAAAATTTCAACAAAAGTAGAGCTTAGAAATATACCTCCTACCTTGTTATATATATGTGAAAGAACATGAAAATAAGAATCAAGGAAAAAAAAATTTCTATAACAATAAGCTTATTTAGATTATTCTCGGCATTTATATTATTTTTTATTATTGTTTCTGGAAAACAAGACATAGCTGTTTTTCTTTTTATTGTAACAGCATTTTGGTCTTTCTTTGAGCATTTTATATACAAAAAACAGAAATCACAGTTGAGGTCTATAGTCGATTTATTGGCTGATAAACTGTTGGTAAACCTTACTGGAGTAGCTTTGGTAATAACAGATTTACTTCCACTTTGGGCCATGTTAGTTTTTCTAGGCCGTGACCTACTAACAATAATAGGTGGCTCTTATTTATTTTATAAAGATATTAGGAGAGAATTTAAAGCTACTTTTATAGGAAAAATAACATTATTCTTCCAGATAATAGCATTGGTCCCTGCCATCCTAGGAGAGATAGACTGGGTTTTGATGTGGACAGCAATAACATTAACAGTAATATCGGCAATAGAGTTATTCTTTAAATCAGAATTTAGATTAACAAGAAGAACAGATATAAGTGAATTTAGAATATCGAAGTTATTGAAAATTTCGGATATTTTTACTTTGGCAAACATTATTTTTGGCTTAACCGCAATATTTTTTGCAATAAATAGGAACTATAATTATATGATAATTTCACTTTTCTTGGCTGTCTTAGCCGATTATACAGACGGAAAATTAGCAAAAAAACTTAAACAGCAAAATATTTTTGGAAAAGAACTGGATTCTTTAGCAGATACAGTATCTTTTGGTGTAGCTCCGGCAATTTTTGGTTTTTCTTTAATCCAAACACCTTTGGCAATAGTTTCCTTCACAATTTTTTTATTTTGCGGCGTCTTGAGATTAGCCCGGTATAATATCATGGACATGCAAGACAGCTATGCAGGAATGCCTATAACCCTAAATGGAATTATTATTCCAATAGTTTACCTTGCTAAAGTACCTTTTGATTATTATCCATATATATACATTTTACTAGGTATTCTTATGGTGTCATCTTTAGGAATTAGAAAATTATAACTTAAAATCAAGAAACAATATAACTAAAAATCGCAGAAATAAAACCTATAATCAAACCAACAAGCACTTGCATAGGGGTGTGACCTAAAGAATAATGAAATTTACTTATTTTTATATTTTCATATTTAACAATTTTTTCAATTATTTTTCCTTCCTCACCAACACTTCTTCTTACACCCATTGCATCCCTTAGAACAATCAAAGAAAAAGTAAAAACTACAAAAAATAGCGGGCTTAGACCTTGATTTAACCATATTATAGTTGTAAGCGAACTTACTAAAGCAGAGTGTGTACTTGGCATTCCTCCTGTTATAATCAAATCCTTAAAATGAAATTTTTGTTTGTGTTTTAACGTAATGATTAATATTTTTGCTAATTGAGCTATAACCCCTGCTAATAAGATAGATAGAAAAATATTATTTGCGAATAAATCAGCTATAATGGGCATATTAAAAAAGCTTAAATAATAGTTTATAAATATTTCTAAAGTCAAATGAAACAAAAGCACCATACTACATTTTATATATTAACTGTAATAATAATTGTAATTTTTTTCTTATCCTTGAAATTCGGATATATAGACAAATTAGACCTAAGTCCATCTAAAATAAAAGATGAACTATTGGAATTTGGGATATTTGCGCCACTAATATTAATTGCAATTCAATTTTTGTTAGCGATTATATCTATTTTACCAAGTGCATTATTTGTTATAGCAGGAGGTTACTTATTTGGACCGTTCTTTGGCACCTTATACAGCCTAATAGGCATGTTAATAGGATCTTTAGTAGTCTTCTCAATTGCAAAGAGATTTGGAAGAAATTTTGTTGAAAGATTTGTAGATAAAAGGGAGTTACACCATTTTGATTTATTCTTTAAAAAGAAAGGGAAATTGGTTTTTATTTTTGCAAGTTACCTATCAATTTTTCCTAGAGATACTATAAGTCTCTGTGCTGGATTAACAAAGATTAAAAAATTGGAATTCATTATGATTTCAATAATGGCATTTATTCCTCACCTATTAATACTTACTTATTTTGGCTCTCAATTATCCAAAAATATTTTTGACTATAGGATAATATTAGCTGGAATAATTATAATTGTCTCGCTAATTTTATATTATTTTAGACACAAAATTAAAGGTTTAATAGTAAAAGAAATAAAAATATTTGAAGAAGAGTATAAAAAGAAAAAGTTTTTTTAAAAAAGAGGAGTTAATTATAGCATGGTAAGACTAATTGTTTATAATATAGAATATTGTGAGGGTATGACAGGTTTATGGTGGGAATATTTTAAAATTTGATTTGCGTAAATAAAACCAATATAGAAATGATCTTGAGTGATGCATAGCTAGATATTTGATAATATTTCCTTTCTATGCCAGAGTAAGAAATTTAATGCGTAACCAAGGGATATAATTGTCATAATCAAAGTTAAATAAAAAACTAAAGTATTATTGAAAAGAAATATTATTTTATCTGAATATGTAAGGTATAAAAAAATCTGTATATAGAGTACTACAATTGTTTGCATAAAAAGTTTACTTTTTCCCATCCAATTTGCACCAACAACTTTCTTTGGAGTAGAGCAAAACTGTCTAATTCCAGTAACTAGCAATTCTCTAAATAAAATTAACAGTGCCATCCATAATGGAATCAGATCTAAATCTACAAAAATAAAAAACATTGTAAGAATTAGCATTTTGTCAATAAGGGGGTCAAAGAATGTACCAAATGCAGATTTTTGGTTGTGATGCCTTGCAATAAACCCATCAGCCCAATCAGTCAAAGAAGCAATAATAAAAAATATTGTGCTTAACAATATATAATTTGGATTATCTGAGTAGAGAAGAAATGCTATAGTTGGAATTAAGAAAAATCTAATGAGTGTTAACAGATTTGGTATTTTCATATAAGATGAAGAATTAAAGTCTTTGCTTTTTATATCTTTCGTAAAATTTATTAACACATTATAAATATCTCCCGTCAATGAATTTTCATAAGGAAAATAAGGAATTGCAAAGTTTATTGGATAATAGCTCGTCAGAGAGTACTTATCTGAATAATTTAAATATTCATGTAGGGAATAATGAACATGAAAATATAGTCAAGGCTATGAGAAAATTTGGAGAAAGAGTTCTTTTTTGCACTGGAAATAGGGCAATGAGGCATTATGGATTCTTAGACATCTATTTAAAATTGTTTAGCAAATTTAATTTTAGAGTAGTGTATTATGATAATATTTCAGTAAACCCAACCTTAAAACAGATGGAAGAAGGTCTTACTGTAGCAAAAGAGTTTAATCCTGATTTTATTTTTGCATTAGGCGGCGGCTCAGTTATTGATACAGCAAAAGTAATAAGTGTTGGATTATTTGGAGATATTTGGGACTTTGTTGAAAAAAAGCAGGAGATTAAAAAAGCAATTCCAATCGTAGCAAGCGCAACTACGTCAGGAACTGGTAGTCATGTAACCCCTTATGCAGTTATTACTAATACAGATACATTACAAAAAAAAACATTAAAGCACGATCTACTGTTGCCTAAGATGTCGATTAATGACTTAGATATAATAAAATATATGCCAAAGTACATTATAGCAACAACTGGTTTTGATGTTTTATGTCATGCGACTGAAGTATTTACCCGAAATGAATGTACAAACATAGCAGAAAATTTTTGTATCAAATCATGTAAGTCGATAAGAGAGAATCTCGTTAGCTCTTATAATCAGGATTCTGTTAAGAACAAATTGGGTATGATTTATGCTGACATATATGCAGGAATTGCTTTAGCATTAATTGGTACACATGTTCCTCATGCTATATCACATCCAATATCAGCAAGATTCCAAAATATTAATCATGGGCATTCATTGGCTTATATTACAGCTGAAACTGCAAAAAAACTTATAGAGAAAAAGAATTCCAATTTAAATAACAAATTTAGGTTTTTATCAGATATATTGGGTGGTAGTTCTGATTTTGTTAGAGCAGTTAATAATTATAAACAATTATTAGGGTTAAATAGCATCCACACTTTTAATGATATGGATTGTCAATTAATATACGAAGACACTCTAGGTTACAGGAGGGATAGTGTTGATAGAAGTCCTGTTGTATTATTGGATGAAGATATAAAAGATATTATTTTTCATTCCCTAAAAAATGATAATGCTAAAATTAATAAAGGTCATCATTTATAATTTCACAGATTTAAACGACCCACTTGATAAAATTATATACCTAAACATAGACAAATATAATAAAATAAATGTTATAATTAATATTTGTTCTTTGTAAATAAAATTTATTAATATTGCAATGATTGCAAAATAAATAATACCTACAGAAATTTTTGCAATAGGTGTTACAAGCATTTTTCTATATTTTTTTAGAAGAACAATTTTTGACAGTGGAATAAATATAGCTGGCAAAATTAATAACAGTATCCAGATTAAATCTATATGACCCTTGATAGTTAAAAGAAGAAAGCTTGTTAATATTAATAATCCGTCTGTAAAAGAATCAAATATCCTTCCGAATTCAGTCGTTTGATTCATAATTCTAGCTGAAATTCCATCAAGCTTATCACTTATTACGATTATGGCAAAAATGAGTAAGGAATAATTTAATTTTGAATTAATTATTGTAACTGCAAATAAAGGTAATAGCCCAAAACGCATAAAAGTAATAATATTTGGTATATTTAGAATTTTTATATCTAATATATTCCTTATTTTAATTATATACCCAAGTCCAGAAACAACTGTAAAAATAACCGCTACTAACATGAAATACCAATTGAATGGAAAATTTACGATAACAGCTAATATTGCTATTGTTTGGGTAATTGTTTTGATTTTTCCTAATCTTCCAGCTGGAATAATCTGTCTGTGTACAACAATGAGTCTTAGAAACGTAATAACCCACTCCCTTGCTATTATTACAATTGCCATCCATGCTGGCACACCTTTACCAATTAAGAAAATAAGAGCTGCAGAAATAAGAAGTTTATCTGCAATAGGGTCTATTATCTTCCCTATCCCAGTTATCTGCTGTTTTTTTCTTGCAATATATCCGTCAAGAGCATCAGATAAAGACAATACAATAAAAATAAAAGCTGCAATATAATCTCTATAAGGTATATCCATTAAAAGAAAAATTATAAATACTGGAATTAGAAGAATCCTAATGTAAGTTATCTGGTTTGGAATTGATAAAAGATCTTTCATTTTGCTATATAATATTAAAAATCATAAAATTTATAACCCTTATATATTTTTCCTTTTACTTTAAGAACTTTAATTTATACGCAAAATGGTTTATCCTATTTTCAAAAGAGCAGTTTTGTTGCCTTTAAGATTATTCTTAAAAAAGATTAGAGGTATACAAAACATACCAAAAAATGGACCTTTTATTATAACTTCTAACTACGAAAGCTATGTAGATCCATGGTTAATAGCATCAGTGATAATACCTCTAAAAAATAAAAAAATACATTATCTTGCAAAGAAAGGTCGTTTTTGGGATTTTTTTGGTGACACTATATCGGGAAAATGGATGGGGTGTGTTTGTGCAGATCAAGCAAAGGAAAAGGTCTTTGAAGAACTTTTGTCTTTATTAAAAAGAAATGATATTGTGGGAATTATGATAGAGGGCCAAAGAACCTCAGGTGGAAAACTAAACAGAGGGAAAATAGGTGTTGTGAAATTGGCTCTTAAAGCCCATGTACCTATCCTTCCAATAGGACTTATTGGAACATACAACATAGCTCCAGGAAAAAAATTAATACCAAAACCAAGAAGAGCAAAATTGCATATAGGTAAACCAATATACCTGGATAAATACTACAAAAATAATATAAATGGGAAGCTATTAAGAAAATTAACCGATGATGTAATGCATGTTATATCAGAACTTACAGGAAAGCCTTACAACTATTGAATATCATAAAAATTAATTTAAAATGAAATACGACTTACACAATCATACGTATTATTCTTCATGTAGCAATTTAAAACCCGAAATACTCCTCAAGCTTATAAAAAAGAAAGGCATGAAAGGCATAGCTGTTACGGACCATAATACCATAAAAGGTGCACTTAAAGTAAAAAAACTAAACAAAGATAAAGATTTTGAGGTTATTATAGGAGAAGAAGTGGACACAAATTATGGGGATGTTCTTACTTACTATTTGAAAAAAGAAATAAAAACTCATGATTTTTTTTCTGTTGTTGATGAAGTAAAAAAACAAAATGGCTTAATCGTAATTCCCCATCCTTTTAGATTATCCATAAATCCAAAGCATAAATTCAAATATCCAATAAAGAAGTTAAAAAACAAAATTGATGCTATCGAGTGTTTTAATTCTAGAATGCTTCCAGGTAATAATGAAAAAGCGCAGGAACTGGCAAAAAAGCTTAAAATTCCTGGAATTGGAGGTTCAGATGCACATTTTAGATTTGACATAGGCAGAGCATATACAATTTTTGACGATAATCTAAACTTAAGAAAAGCCATAAAACAGAACAAAACAAGCTATGAAGGCACAATCATCTACGGCTCTCTTAGCGGATTGTCAAGTTTTCTGAGAAAAAGAATTTACAATAAGATCCCTGGACTAAACACCGTTCCTATGAAATAAAATATATGGGGTTTTTTGATATTTTAACTGTAACTTTCTGCCCTGCTTTGAATTTATGCTCTTTGCTCAAAGAATCAGCTATCAAAATACCATTTCCAACCTCAAAAATAATCTCTATTTTCTCATTTTTGTTTAAAACATTATTGACTAGAGTACATTTTGCGGAAATTTTTCCGCAGTAAGGCTCTCTAACAAGATATTCAAATTTATAAGAATTTAAAGACAAAATTTTTCCACCAGCACTTTTTATCCATGCATTGCTGCCTGCAGGAGTTGCAATTAAAACACCGCTGCTCTTCTGCCTTTCCTTCTTGCCCCTTACATTAAGAAAATACCTTGCTGTATGGTACTCCTTTTCCGATGCTATATAGAATTCGTTCAATGCCAGCTCTTTAACCCTTTTATTATTTATATAAGCCTCTAACCTTTGAAATTTTTTTATTTTATAATTTCCTCTTAAAAGTTCTTTAAATTTTTGTTCAAAGTTTTTTTTGTCAGCTACCATAAAAAAGCCTTCCTTGTATTTTGGATCAGAATTAACACCTAGAACTGGAGTTTTGTCAAAAATAAAATGAGAAGTACGCAAGAAAGTACCATCCCCACCAACAGCAATTATCAAATCCTTATTTTGAAATAATTTTTTGTTTAACTTTCTCCTATGAGATATTTTATAATTAATATTGTATTTTTTCAATATATTTTTGACTATTCCTAATGTTGATTTTTCTACTTTACTTGTTGGTTTGGCATAGACTATTAAGATATTATTTAATTTCATAGTTAATTTAAAATTTAATATTGTTTATATGTTTTATTGTTTTCAGAATTATTTCTTATTTAAATTCAAATTCTCCATCCCCTTAATAATCATAACTAAACCTTCATTAACAGGACACTTAATTCCATATTTCTTTCCTAACTCAACAACGGCCCCATTTAAATAATCAATTTCTGTTTTTTTGCCTTTAATTATGTCCTGGTACATTGAAGATAAGTTTTTAGAACCTTTATATCCAAATATCATTTTTTTAATAAAATCATCTTCAATCTGAATACCCTCCTTTTCTGCTACTTTAATGCATTCATCTACAATTAGTTTTTTTAAAGGATTGAGCCTTTCATCAGCAATTCCTTTATTCTCAATTCTTAATATTGCGGTAATAGGATTAATCATGCAATTCAATATTAATTTTTTCCACATATCAATCTTAATGTTTTCAGAAACATAAGCTTGTAATCCACATTTATCAAAATTCTCAGCTAAATTCTTGCTTATTTTATTATTCTCAATCGCAGTATAGCTTAAATTGTTATATTGAACTATTCCTGGCTCCAAGAAAGTAGTGCCGCAAGCAGTAACTCCACGCAAAACAAGGCATTTGTCCCTAATAATTTCTTTTACAATATTTTCATTATAAAGACCATTCTGTAAACATAATATTATAGTATTTTTTTTAATTAAGTTTTTAATATTATTTATTGATTTTTCATTATCATAAACTTTTGTTGTAAGCAATATTAGTGTATCATCTTCAATTTTTTTAATTTCTGTTATCGCCTTTAATTTATATGTCTTATTTTCCTCACCAGTAATCTTTAACCCATCCTTATTTATCTTATCAACATGCTCTTGCCTACCAACTAATGTAACATCATTTAGCTTTGATAATTTTGCTCCATAAAGACTTCCAATTGCCCCTGCTCCCAATACAACAATTTTCATTTTTATTAATTATAATTATTTTTTATATTGTCATGGAAATTTTTTCTAGGACACCAAAAATTGCAATACAATTTTTGCGTGTATTTTCATTAATTTATAATTTTTTTTATTTTTGTTTATTAATTATTGAAATATTATTTATTGTAAGAAAACTATTCAATCAAAATAGCAACTTTGCCGGGCATTGCCTGTTTTGCTTTTGGCTCTTCACTTTTCCCATCAATAATCTCAACATCACAATCAAATTCTTGTTTAAAAACGTCTAATGAATTTTTTAAGTAATCTATTTCTTTGTTTCTACCAACAACTACTTTTGGCATTTTAGTTTCATCCTTAACAAGTTTAGGAACCATTTTTGAAATTTCCTTAATATAAATATCCAAATCACTTTTAGCAAAACTCTTTATTATTTCTCCAACATTCCTTGTTTTTTCTATCTTTTTCTTTAATTTTCTAATAAAATCATATTTCCATGCTTCAGCAACAAATATTCTTATTTTACTTGGCTTATCTATTTTTGCAAGTTCTATAACAGAATAAATATCCTTTTTTGTTCTATCCAAACTATCCTCAAGAGCCTCTGCTTCTTCATCAATCTTGCTTTCATCATAGCTAGGCCATTTTTGCAAAGAAGCAAATCCTTTTAATTTCAGTTTATTCCATAATTCTTCAGAAATATGCGGTGTAAAAGGACTCAGCAACAATATAAGATTTTTGATACATTCTCCAAAAACCTTCTTATTTTTTTCATTATATTTTTGAAGTGCATTTACAAATTCCATTATACTGCCTATTGCAATATTATACTTAAAGTTATTAATATTCTCTGTAACATTCTTTATGGTAATATGCATTTTATTCAAAATAAATTTGTCTTTTTCGTTCAAACTTTTATATTTGGAATCTATTTTAATATCTTTAAGATTTTCATTAACCAGATTGTAAACTCTATTCAAGAACCTGAAAGCACCACTTACACCTTTATCGTTCCAATCCAGTTCCTTTTCAGGCATAGCAGCAAATAAAATAAATAATCTTCCAGTATCAGGTCCATATTTTCCTGTTATTTCTGTAGGATCAACTACATTGCCAATACTTTTGCTCATTTTTGCTCCATCCTTAATGACCATGCCTTGCGTCATAAGTCTAGTAAAAGGTTCATCAACATCCACTAAACCCAAATCCCTCAACGCTTTTGTAAAGAATCTGGCATAAAGTAAGTGCAAAATAGCATGTTCTATGCCGCCAATATATTGGTTAACAGGCATCCAATAATTCGCAATTTTTTTGTCAAAAGGACCTTTGTTATATTTTGGACTGCAATACCTTATGAAATACCATGAACTGTCAACAAAAGTATCCATTGTATCTGTTTCCCTTCTTGCTTTGCTTTTACATTCAGGACATTTTGCTTCAACAAATTTCTTAGAGGTCTCTAAAGGATTTCCAGAACCTGTGAACTTAACATTCTTTGGGAGTTTAACTGGTAATCTCTCATATGGCACAGGAACAACACCACATTTATCACAATAAATCATTGGAATAGGTGTTCCCCAATATCTTTGTCTAGAAATTAACCAATCTCTTAATTTATATTGCACTGTTCTTTTTCCATAATTATTTTTCTCCATCCATTTTGATATTGGTTCAATAGCTTCTCTATTGTTCATACCAGAAAATCTTCCAGAATCAAATAGTATTCCGTCCTCTGTATAAGCTCGGCTTGCCTTATCCGCATCTATTTTGCTTCCGTCTTCAGAAATCACAAATTTTAATGGAATTTTATATTTTCTCGCAAATTCAAAATCCCTTTGGTCATGAGCATCAGCCATTACTATTCCAGTCCCATATTCCATTATGACAAAATTCGCAAGATATATGGGAATTTCTTCTCCATTAACAGGATTTATTGTATATTTGCCAACAAAACATCCTATCTTATCCTTTCCTTCTGGAGTAGTCCTTTCCGCTAATGATTGCTTTTTGATTTTTTTTATTGTCTCTAAGACTTCTTTTTCATATTTCGTTCCTTTAACCCATTCCAAAACCAATGGATGCTCGGGTGAAATAACAATAAATGTTACACTATAAATTGTATCTGGTCTTGTTGTAAAAGTTGGAATTACTTGTCCACTATCTTTTAATTTAAAGAAAATGTCAACACCATAACTTTTCCCAATCCAATTCCGCTGCATTACTTTAACTCTTTCTGGCCAGTGCTCCAACTTATCCAAATCCTCTAAAAGCTGGTCAGCATATTTTGTTATCTTAAAAAACCATTGCTCAAGCTCTTTTTCTCCAACATCATTTTTGCATCTCCAGCATTTACCATCCTCAACCTGCTCGTTTGCCAGCACTGTAGTGCAGGAATTACACCAGTTCACAACTGCATTCTTTCTGTAAGCAAGTCCTTTTTCATAAAATTTTAAGAAAATCCATTGGTTCCACTTGTAATAATCTTCTGTGCAGCTCTGTATCTGTCTGCTCCAGTCATAACTAAAACCTAGGCTTTGTTGCTGTTTTTTTATCTGATTAATATTATCCCAAGTCCACTTTTCCGGATCAACTTTATTTTTTATTGCAGCGTTTTCCGCTGGTAATCCAAAAGCATCATAACCCATTGGATAAAGAACATTATAACCATTCATTCTTTTAAATCTTGCAAGAGCATCACCTAAAGAATAATTTCGCAAATGACCCATATGTAATGTATTGCTTGGGTAGGGATACATTTCTAAACAATAGAACTTCTTCTTTTTCTTATCCTCTTTAACCTTAAATATATTCTTATCTTCCCACTTCTTCTGCCATTTCTTAGCTATTTTGTTGAAGTCTACCATAGTAAGAAAAAATAAGAATTAGTTTAAATTGTTTATGGTTTAAAACTTCTTGAACTGCGCTGTAGTATCTATTAAATCTACATGCCCCATGAATATTGCTCTGCAACAGTATCTTTCCAAGCCTAGTTCATCTAGTGCTTTCTTGCGGTCTTCGCCTTTCTCTAGTCTAGCATTAAAATCTTCCCACAAATGTCCTATTGGCTTACCACATGACCAACACCTTATCGGAATAATCATTTTTGTTCACCTTGTTTAATATTTTTATCGGTACGACTTTTGTCTTTTAGCTCTAGCCTGTCCATGCCTATTTGGCTTAGATGATTCTTTAAACCTTGAATCTGCAACCAAAAGATTTCTATCATAATTCAAAAAATCCTCTTTTAGCTTATCGCTTTTCGAAAACTCAACCAAACCTTTTGCGATAGCTAGCCTTGATGCATCTGCCTGGCTGGAAATTCCGCCACCAAAAACATTTACATTAATATTTACCTTATTTATTAGGTCTCCTGCAATAATTAAAGGTTCCTTTATCTTTAATCTAGAGAGCTTTGGCTCATAAAAATCCAGAATTAAATTGTTTACTTTTACAATGCCCTTTCCCTGCCTTATTGTGGCTCTTGCAATGGCACTCTTTCTCTTTCCAGCAGCAGTTACGATTTTCATATTTTAGCTCCTATATGCTTACAAACTTCCTTTACTGTAATATATTTAAGGTTTGGAACCTTTTCAACATTCGCTTCTTTTAAAACATCAAATTTTTGATTTTTAAAATTTTCAGGAATACCCATATGGCACTTTATGTTTTTGAAAGCTATCCTTCCTCTTTCTTTTTTATATGGTAGCATCCCCCTTATAGCCCTCTTAACAAACCTGTCAGGCATTCTTCTGATAAAAGGTCCCTTAGCCGGTATGCCTCTTTTCAAAAAATTATCATAATCTTTAAAAATATTAGCCCTATCGCCTGTAATAACAGAGTTTTCACAATTAACAATATCTATTTTTTCCCCTAACAACGCTTTCTTTGCTACATATGTTCCAAGCCTTCCTAATATTAAATTATTTGCATCAATTATCATTTTGCCATTATTTGATTTTTAATTATTGTTTTATTTTTTATTGAATTTTTGATTATTGAATTATTTAATTGTCTTTAACCAATTATCCTTATCTTTTTACCATTAGGTTTATCTTTACTTAATTCTAATAAAGGAATTATTTTTGCATTGGCTTTCTCTATCTTATCCTTTGCCTGCTCTGAAAATTGATATGCACTTATTGTCAATTTATGATTTAACATCCCAGAACCTAAAACCTTGCCCGGAACAACTATAATTTCATTCTCTTTTGTATGCCTATTTATTCTGGACAAATTTACAGCTCTTCTATTCCTAGTAGGCCTTTCTAAATCCGAAGCAATTCTTTTCCATAAATTTACAGACTGCTCATTACTTCTTTTCTTCAATTCCCCAATTAAATCTTGCAACAATGGATTTGTTGGTCCTGTTCGTTTCATTTTTATAATTATTATTTTAATTTGATTTTTTAATTCATTATTTTTAATTTTAATTATTTTTTATTGAATTTTTATTATTGTATAAAAAGTATGAAATACTTTTTATGCTTGAAAAAATTCTTATTTTTTCATTGTAATTAATTTTTAATCATGGTATCATTTTGCCTTCTTTACTGCCTCATTAAACTCATCAAAAGTTTCATCAAAAATTTTCAAAGCCTGATTCAAAATTTCCTTGCAGCTTAATTGTCCCCATGATTCCATGTAAAAAATAATATCCTTGTCATACTTTACCTTGACTTCTCCATTTGATACTTCTTCAACTATACCTGCAAGATCATACTTAAACAAATTGTCTTTTATAACCTCGAGCTTTCCATTCTTTATCTCAAAAATATTTCCATGTGTTTTCTCCACAACTTCTTCTGGATTTTTTACATTTCCTATTTCTATGATTGGTTTGTGTTTGTAAAAAGCAAGACAAGGACTCCATTTAGTGTGTTCTTTTCCCTTACCCAAAACAGCAGTTGCTTCTAACTCCAAAGACTGGCCTTTTAACAGCTTTACAATAGGCATTTTTGGATATACGGGCTTTACAGCAGAATCTTTACTTTTAAGCTCAGAAGCATAAATAATGCCAGAACCTTTTGATGCTTTCAAGGTAAGCTTAAGCTGGCATCTTGCACAACCTTCTCCCTTACACTTGCATTTCTCTGGTAAATTATACGATTTTAGATCTGTTGTTAATGGTATCAAACCAATCCTATGTGCAACAATCTCATCATACAAAATTGAATTATTTTTCCTGAATTCTATATCCTCAATAGCCATTGTGGGAACTTCATCTACCATAATCCTCCTTAATGTATTTGCAAAAGCCGGAGTTGTATCTTTCATAATAAATGAAAGCTTCCTTTCATCTTTGTTGTTTGACAATACTCTTATTTCCATTTTTCACACCCCATCTAAACTCTTCTACCCCTCCTACCGCCCTTCTTTCTGCAACCATCATGTGGCAAAGGAGTAACATCTTCTATTAAACCTATCCTCAAACCCATTCTTGATAATGCCCTTATAGCAGCTTGCGCTCCTGGTCCAGGGCCTACAGGATCATTATGGCCTCCAGGTGCCCTTATCTTAACATGAATTGCATTTATTCCCTTTTCTATAGCTCCTTCAGCAGCTCTTTTAGCTGCAACCATTGCAGCCGTGGGACTAGATTCCATTCTGTCACTCTTAACAACCATGCCTCCAGATGCCTTGCTTATTGTTTCTGTTCCAGTAATATCTGTTATATGTATTATTGTATTATTATAGGATGCGTAAATGTGTGCAATCCCCCATCTTTCTTGTCTTGCCATTTTTATTTTTCCTTAGTTTTTTTATCTTCTTGTTTTTCTTCAACACCAGTTTTATTTTTTTTTCTTTTTGTTTTTTTCAAATCATGAGCAGTTGGAACTTCTTTTTTCTTTCCAACGGAGTTGGTGCCGGAAACCACATCAGTGGTACCGGAAGCTTTGCTTCCATGTATCTCTGATTCCCCAGTATCTTTGGATCTTTCTTCTACTTTTATTTCTTTTTCCACTTTCTTTTCTTCTGCCCTAACTTCTTTATCTGGTTCTTTTTTTTCAGCTTTCTCTTTAGTCTTTTTCTGCATTTTCATGTCCTTAATTACCGTTCTAATTGGATGACTTGTATTAGTAAGAATAGAACCTTGAGCAAATTGTATGCTATTTTCATCATCTAATGGAACAATATATGATGGCGCTGTAATCGTTTTGTTTCCTAAAGAAACATGCTCATGAACAATAAACTGCCTTGCTTGCTTAATGCTGCTAGCTAAATCTTTCCTGTAAACCAAAGTTTGCAATCTCCTTTCCATAACATCTTTTAATGTTAAGGACAATACATCCTCTATCTTTGCATCCTTGCCTGTTAAACCCAGGGAAAAAAGCTTTGTCAAGAGCTGGTTTCTTTCTTTTTCTACCTGAGGATTTCCAGTAGTAATGAGATTTTTTGCTTGTCTGGTGAAGTTCTTTAGAATAGAGTTCATCTTCCATATTTCATATTTCCTGTTCAATCCATATGCTTTAAGCAGTTCTTTCTCTGCCAAAATCCTTTCCTTTTGCCATGGATGTGATGGCTTTGAGAATTTTTTTCTTTGCCTTTTTGGACTTCCCATTTTTATTAATTTTTCCCAATTATTATTTTTAATTTTTTCATTGAATTTTGAATTATGGACGCACTCAAACTCTACCCGCTTTTGCTTCTGTTTTTTTTGCCACTCCTAATGATACTTTACCTTTGTTTTTCCTGAAATTTGATTTTGTTCTTTGACCCCTGACAGGTAAACCAATACCATGTCTTACTCCCCTGTAGGATCTGATTTTTTTCATTCTCTTAACATCATTTTCCTCTGCAAAAGATAAGTTTCCTGTAACAAGATGATAGTCTTTTCCGTCTTCATAATTTCTTCTTCTATTTAGCATCCAAGTAGGAACATTATAATTTGATAAATTATTCAAAACATCATCAAGTTTTTTAACCTGCTCATCACTCAAGTAGCCAGTTTTTGTTGCTTTATCTACACCTGCAAGGTGGCATATCATACTAGAGAACATAAAACTAACACCTTTAATTTTTCTAAAAGCATTGGCTATCTGCTTATTCCCATCTAAATCCGTATTTGCAATTCTAACAAAATACTTGAAATCTTTACCTATGGAATTGGTGCCGGAAACTTGTTTCCGAGCATCTTCTGCAGCTTGAGCTTTTTGTTCTACCATTCTAAAAACATACTCACTTCACTTCGTTTCGTTCGTAGCATCAAACAAACAAATTAATACTATTTCATATACTGTTTATTTGATATATAACCGAGAATATAGCACTTTATATAACCCTAAAAGCGCTCTATATGAACTCGGGCATAGGAGAAGGGAAATAAGGTTGGTTTATAAATATTACGCTTGTCGGTAGTGTTGCGAGAACGGTTGGTTTAGGGTAAAATTAGTAGTTTGTTGCGTTATGGTTGGTATTCAGAATTTTGGCTATAAAGTGGCTACCCAATCCAGAAAGTATTGATAGCCCAAATTACATAAATACTTACTGCAACCACTAAAACCCAACTCCATTTTTCTGCTTTTAAAAACTTAGAAATGATTGCACATATTAGCGTAATTGTGCCCAGTACAAGATGGTACTGAAATATTCCAATTAGTCCAACTATTGCTCCAATCAAAACAAAGGTATCTTTTTTCTCAAATCTAAATATTCCAAATTGTATCATTTCCCCTTCACCTTCCCAATGATAAGTCCGATTTTCATTTTTTCTTGGTTCTTGTTACTATATAACCCATTTTTTTGAATAGCCAAGACACTAATAGTCCCAACAAAACTGCATAGACAATCACTGAGATTATTAAGGTACTTGTCTTAAAATTATTCAATACTTCATGATTTTCGTATAAAATTAACACAGGAAGTGCAATTATGAGCAATATAATCCATCTACCTACTTTCCACAAATCTTTATCTGTAGCTTTTGCGAAATATTTCCTGTACATTGGTCTTCCTAATAACCCAAGAATTATAATTATAGATAAATAGAAAGCAATTTCTCCAAGTACGTATCCAACGTAAAGAGCAATTGGAGTAATAAAACTAAATGAAAATATTATAAACACAAGAATTTTAACACTTTTTTTTGCTTCAACTCCTTTAACTATTTTTAGAGTGTAATAGTTACTCTTCTTTTTCTTTCCTTTTGATTTCTCCCATTCTCGTTCTCTTATTACACTCAATCTATAATAATGTATTAATATGAAAAATGGGGGTGAAAACATACCGAGAAAATATACTATTAGTAAAAATATAACCATAAATTTAGTATGGTCAAAATTATCTAAATGTAACTCCACTAAAGCCCTTAACAAAATATAAAATACAAGCCACGTGAAAAATGATGCTAAAATACCCATCTTTCCTTTCTGCATTAATCGAACTGAGAAATATTGTAGAAATAAAGTAATAATGGTTAATATAATCATGCCTGTATGACTCAACAACCAAAGCTTACCCGGATAAAACAATAAGAGTATAGCTAAAATTGGAATAACAATATTTAATGGCTTATTTTTTAACCCTTGCCACCAAGTTTTGAGTATCATATTTTTCTTATAAAATCTACTCCACCTTTTGTCTGATTTATAGCTGTAAATCCCCTTCTTTTCAATGCAGGAAAGAGTTCTTCATTTGACCATCTAAATAATATTTCTTGACATCCTTTAGGCTTTGCCAATTTTTCTATTAACAAGTTTAGAAAGCCCTCCCCATACCCTTTTCTACGCATTTTTAAATCATATATTTCCATCTCAAAAATCTCAAATATTTTTTCTCCGCAACTTATTTCTGCCCAGCCTATAGGTTCAGAATGATTTGTAAAAAACAACCCATATCTTTTTCTAAACTTATTTATTAATTTAATTTCTAAATTTTTCATATATCCAATAAGAATTAGAGGAATTTAAAAGCTTTTCTTCAACAAAGCCATCCACCTATTGCCTTCCATCTCAACACCAATTCTTTCTCAATAAGCCTTGGGTCTTTTTTCAATATCAGAAATAAATACTGAATTTCCTTCATAATGGACGGTGTATTATATCCTGTAATCACCAACCCTTAATCTGAATATCTTTTCCTTTCTGTTTACTACTCTCTTAACATCGCTTGGAAACGGTTCTATGTTTAATTTTTCTATTTTGTCAATTAT
Organism: Nanobdellota archaeon; assembly: GCA_022564635.1. Classification (GTDB taxonomy): domain Archaea; phylum Nanobdellota; class Nanobdellia; order Woesearchaeales; family GW2011-AR4; genus JACPJP01. Next base: position 48,071 of record JADFLA010000004.1, read on the forward strand.
CCTCTTTGCAAGTTCTTTGCCGGCTTTCTTGAGAAATCTTTTAGCATGAGAAGAAAACTCAATATTAAACATTTTACAATCCCAATTCTTTTTTAAGTTCAGAAAGTGGTGTTGTTTTTCCTTCTTTAAACTCTTTCATGCTTTCTTCAAATCTCTTGCTTTCTTCTGTAGTCATTATAGTATCAGGATCAAACATGTGCTTTTTGATGAATGTAACATCTTTTTTTAGTCCTTTAAGTTCATCATAAATTTTTTGTATTGTAGTTGTTTCTGCCATAGTAGAGTATATAGCATATTAGAATATTTAAATCTTATGGAATATATCAGAATTCAATCCCTAATAATTAACCAAAATCTCAACATCCTTACCAAATATACTCTTCAAATCCTCAAATATTGGCTCTTTAATGAAAACTTTGGGAGGTATCTTAACTTTTGCTAGTGCTTTTTCCAGCTCTTCTAAAGAACTTTTCTGCGTAGTTCCTAAACTGCCATCTTCTTTTATCTTTGCTTTGCTTAATTCCTTTTCTTCATGATCTATGTCATGTATTATAAAAGCCTCTTTTCCCAACAAAATAACTTCTCCATACCTGTTACCATGTTTAACCCTTATCTTTGCCCTTTCTATTTCTCTTCCTCTTTTTCTTTGAATATACTCAACTAAAAATTTTATGAATTCATTAGAATCCTTCTTTACCTTTTCCACTTCGATTCTTGTTAACTTTTTATCATCATAATCTTTCTTAGCCTTTATTATCTCATTTAAGATCCTCAGAAATTTTACAGGTAATTTTCCCTGGCTTATTAGCTTGTCCTCAAATAATTTAACGATTTCCTCATCTTCCACTTTCTCTATACCTTCAATCCTCAGCACGTCCCTAATGATTGTAACAATTGTTTCATAAACCTTTAACATATCCTCTTCTTCCTTAATTTTCTCTATCTGGGTAAACAATCTTTTTATTCTTTTGAGGTATTTATCGCTTTCTCCTAATAACTCATCAATCTCTTTTCCGGTTATTTCTTTCTTTTCCCCATGCTCAATTGACTTTCTTGTGTCTATTATCTTTTCCAGGATTTTTATGTACTTTTCCTCTAACAATTTTTCCTTTTGAACAAAAATTTCTCTCATTAAAGTAGCAGTTTCCTTTGGAGCAGGAGGTGGAATTCCATGCAGCATCAATGCGGCTTGTGAAGGGGTTAAAATCGCATAATAAATATCTTCCATTCCTATATCCTTAAGCTTTAACGCTACGCGTTTAAGCATCTGCTCACCAGAGCCCATAAACATGTCAATGGCTTCTGCGCTTGGCTTTATTTTTCCCATCTTAAGCAGCTGCTTCCATGCCATAAATATACCCCGGTCATAGAAAGGAACACCATCCCTAAGCAAAGTAAATATTATTGGGTTTGCTTCCCTTAGGCTGTCCCAGAAATCCGTCAAAATATAAACCTGAATATTCAATTTATTCTTAATTCCAGTTAACTCCCCTGCTTCAATACCCATTCCAATTATTATAGCCCTTAACTTGTCTTTCAGCTCTGCCCTAGTCATTTTTTTAACATCAGTGTCATCAATCACAATCCAGACATCAATATCTGATGTAGGTGTTGCTCTGCCCTGAACCAAGCTTCCTGCAAGGACGTAGCTAACAATATACTTCTCAAACTTTTTAAGAACCATAGTCTTGTGAACTTCAGCTATTTTAATTGCTGCCAACATTCCCCTGTCAAAAATCGGGGCAGATAAAGATATTAACTGCAGCATCTCGCTTTTGCCATCATAGCAGTTCTGCCATAGCTCGGATAAAATTAGAGCTTGCGGTGTAAGATTCTTATCAATTTCCCGCGCAATATTCTTCATTATAGAAGTTAATTTATCCTTTAACTCAAACTTGGACATCTTCCTGCTGTCAGAATCATCAACTAGAACAAGGACATTTATCTTGTCCTTATCTACAGGTTGCTTTTGAACTTCTGTATGTTGCTGAACTGCTGGTTGCTTTTGATCAGGTTTTGGTGGCGGTAATAAAGTCATCCCCATGATATATTTATCAAATTTTTCCAAAACTCTTTTCTGGAATTTATCCAGCTTTGTCTTTATGCTCTTTAATTTCTCCTGCACATCTTTGGGAAGTTTTTCCAAAGCTACTTTTTCCCTTAAAGCTGCAGAACTTTCCTTCATATCAGGTTTTTCCACAGGACCTTTCTTATCATATTTTTTAGTTTTTTTAGCCATAATGCAGAACTTTGTGTTTTTTCATCCTATATAAAGGTTTTGATGTCCTAGTAGACGACATTAATTTTAAAACCAAAAATTTAAATATTATTAATGAAGATATTAAGAATGAAGAGGTGATTATGTTGGTAACATCATCAGCATACAAAATTACTGGACTTGTTGTTTTAATGGTAGGAGCATTATTCTTTCTAAGGGATCTGGGGGTTAACTATATAGGCAATACAAGCGGCTGGACAATAATAATTGTTTTAGTTGGTGCTGCATTATTAGCCGGAGATTTTGAATTAAACAAGCTTAAACAAAAGAAAAAATAATTTTTACTTTTTTTGCTTTCTATAAGTCTCTTTAATCATATCTAGGGTAGTTGCATCGTCTGGTGGTTTTTCCATTGAGCGTAATCGTATAACTCTTGGAAAGCGCAAAGCGAAACCGCTACTATAAGTAGGACTTTTTTGTATCTCTTCGTATCCTACTTCTATTACAATCTTTGGTCTTAATATAACTTCCTTCCCTTCTTCTTTCTTTATTAAAGGCTTAAGCAAATCTGTCATTTCTGCAAAACTTAAACCCTCTTCTCTTTTTTCCTTAAGGCCTGTGCTTGCTTTGCCTACCTCAACAAACTTATCCTTGTCTCTGCATGCAAGTGTATAGCTGCTCAACCATCTTGATCGTTTGCCCTCACCCCATTCTGCTTTTACAACAACCAAATCAAGATTTTCTTTCGTTTCTTTAAGTTTACACATGAAACCAACCCGTGCACCTGGTTTGTATGGTGCATCAAGCTTTTTGATCATTAAGCCCTCATTTCCGGAATCAACAGCTTCTTTGTGAAAATCCTGAACCTCTTTTTTATTTGAGGTTACAATACTTTTTGCAACCTTGATTTTTTTTGAAACATTCTTTATTATTTTATCAATAATTTTTTTTCTTTCCTCAAAAGGCTCATTAATAACACTTTTGCCCTTATAGTTTATTATATCAAAGACATTTACCTCAACTGGAAACTGCTCAGACATCTTTTCAATATCATATTTTCTTTTTATTCTCCGGGATATGTTCTGGAAAGGAAGATATTTTCCAGTTTTTTTATCGAAACCAACAGCCTCCGAATCAAGAATAACCTTGTTTTCCTTAACATACTTTTTTACGCAATCCACAACCTCTGGAAACTGATTAGTAACATTCTCCAATCTTCTCGTAAATATTTTAATTTCATTATCATTTTTATGTATCTGCATTCTCATACCATCATATTTAAACTCAAATTCTGCTGGTTTTCCACATCTTTCAAAGCCCTCCTCAATATCATCAACCTTAATGGCAAGCATAACCTTTAAAGGAATGCCTACGCTCATTATCATTTCTCCAAGTCCTTTTAGACCTTGTTTTTTTGCTGCCTCTGCTACCGTAGCAAAATCATTTGTAATATCATAAGCTCTTTGTAAAGCATCAATATATTGATTATATTTTTCCCTATCTTCTATCTCAATATTATTTTCTTCTTTATTGTAATGAACCTTCAATTCTTTGCCAAAAAAAGCCCATACAATCGCATCCCTTATACTTCCTTCTCCAACACCTATACGCATATCATTAAGGATTGTCCTGACAATATATTTTGCCTCATTTGGTTTTGCTGATGTTAATAGCTCTGCAACCAAAGATATTTTCTTGTCAACAGAACCTTGGCCTTCTATTGTAGCAAGCTTCCTTAGATTTTTCAAAACCTTTTTTACAGTAAGCTCATGAGATCCTAATGTATGCTGCTTTTTTTTCTTGATCAAATTATATGAGACCGTTCCTAAATCACCTGTTTTTTTCCACTCCTTATTTATCCTTTCTTTTGACTCACCGGAAGCCACACCAATAGCCTTAAGCATCATCTTTGATGCCATTCCTATCTCCCTTTCATCCCACCTTGGAAAAATCCTGCCCTCCAATAATAAAATGGTTGTACCTAATTCCTCTACACTTACATTTTTAAGAAACTCAGAAATAATGTATACATGATGCAATCTTTTCGTTGTACTTTCTAGTTTTTCATAAATTTCCACAAGCTTTGAGTATTGCATATCAAAATATAATTGTAAGAAGTTTAAAAATATATCTATGTAATAGTATAAGACAAAAGAAACGCATATATACTAGTACTTCTTTTATCCCTTTATGTTAACCATAAAAGAACGAAAATTGATTCTACAATGGAATCATAATGGAAA
>JADFLA010000071.1 GCA_022564635.1 Nanobdellota archaeon
AGAACATCTCTCATTAATTTTGATCTTCTTTTAAAAAAAAGCATACATACATATCTATGTATATTAAGCCAGGGCTAAGTATATATCACAGAAAGAATACTACCTCATTATAATTGGGGAGACGGGTGGTTTAAAATGGATAAACACGTAAAAAGGATGTATCCAAATTGGAGGCATCCTCAGGAAGAAGAAAGTTTCTATAGTAAGAGGATACGAGCGTTGCTTGTTGAAGACGGCGCCCTAAGTTATGAAGAAGAAGGCTTCATGGAAGGCTATGAAGAAGGAATCCCTCAAGAGGAGGAGGATGCTTGGTGGTTGGATGAACAACACTCTGAAGAGGTTGTTTAATGTCGGTAAAAACACTTTTGGGTCTGGAATCTACTTCCCTAAGCAATGAAGAAATAATGCGCCAGATTGAAGAAGCTTATAGTAAGAAGCTAGATGAGGTTGAATTCTCATCCCCCAAAAGGAAAGTTGTCGTCAAGTTATGCCAAGTTAACCCAGCAGGTTTAATGAAGTGGGATTATCCTGCACAATGAGGAAAAAACCAGCAACTTGGTTTTTTCCATGATTTTCTTTTTATGAATAATATCGTTTCAAAATATGCAATCATATAGAAAAGTCTTTAAACTTCTTTTATTTTTCCTGTAAGAACATCTTTTATTCCGTGTGCTATATCCTCAAGTAGTTCCGTGTCTGTCTCTTCTTTTTTCTTGAGTCTTTTATACTCTTCCTTAGGTATAGTTACTGTTTCTGCCATATTTCCATTATCAGTAAATTAGATTTATAAATCTTTTGTTTTTAAAACTCTCAAAAGCAAACTTTTTATAGAGTTCTTCGTTAGAATGGGTTATTTTACAAAGCAATTAATTTAGATAGATTTTTAAAATAAGAATTCTAAACTAGGATGATGAAACATACACCCTTTTCTTTAATGTTGATAGCAGTCCTAGCATTTAGTATCAACCCTATTATTGCCAAAATAATTTCAGATGAAGTTTCTTTTATGGGTACTTTACTGGTTAGATTCTTATTTGTTGTTTTATTCCTGCCTTTAGTTGTAGTTCTTATTGGTGAGAATACTTTTAGTTTTTTTTTAAGATCAGCAAAAGAAGATTATTGCATCTTTTTATACTGGCCATATTTTTAGCAGGTAACATGGGTTTGTTTTATTTATCATTCAATTACATTCCTATTAATAGGGCATTATTCATTTTCTTTACTTATCCAATCATAACAAGTATATTGGCTCACATTTTCATAAACGAGCCTATAACAAAACAAGATATAATTTCTATCTCAATTTCCTTTATTGGAATTGTTGCTATTTTTTGGAAGACCAGTTTATCTGGTGGAACTTTAATTGGGGATGTAATGGTTATTATATCTGTTTTAATGTGGTCTGGTTACATTGTACTTAACAGATACACAGCTTTACGAGAAGTTTATTATAAGCAAACATTCTGGATTTTTGCGTTTTCTTTAATATTTCTATTACCTGTTTTTATTTTCACAGATTCCTTTAGTACTTTTGCAGCTGCTTCAGCAAAAACTATATTCCTGCTTATTTTTGTTGGCTTTGTCAGTACTTTGCTTCCATACACCATACTTAATTATGCATCAAAGCACATGAAAACATCTGTAATTGGAGTTTTTATATTATTAAGCATGGTTTTAACCATATTTCTTTCATTTGCATTTCTTGGAGAAGAGCCAAAGACAAATGTGATAATAGGGGGAATATTCATTACCATAGCTGCAATCACATCTGTCTATTCATTTGACCAGCTATTTTCATTTAGAAAATATGTCAAAGTAAGATTAAAGCATGAAGGATGGCGTGCAGCAGTAAGGATTTTGTTAAGAAGATAATTTATCAATCTTAGCAGCCAATATAAAATCATTCTCTGACAAACCTTTAATTGCATGTGTCCATAGTTCTATTTCCACAATGTTCCAATGTATGCTTATATCAGGATGATGGCCTTCTTGTTCAGCTATATCTGCAACTTTATTTACAAATTCCATTGCTTCTTTAAAATTCTTGAATTTAAATTTCTTATATACCTGGTTATCTTTTAAATCCCATGATGGTATTTGCTCAAATAGTTTATTTGCCTCTTCCAAGCTTAGTGGAGCTTCATTACCTTCACAAGGCGTACATTTTTTTTGTGTTAATTCCATATTTGTTAGAAAAATAATCATATTTATATAGTTTATTAAAATAAAAAAGCAAAGAATTAATAAATCAATAAAAAACAAAGAAGCAATAAAAACAAACATTTAAAAAATAATTAACAATAAAATCAAAGCAATAATAAAAAATAATAATTATGTTTTTTGCAATCACAAAATCATAAAGCAAAAAACAACTACACAATTAGTGATGCAGAAATAAAAGAAGACAAAAATTTCCTTCAACTACACATAAAGAAATTTTTCAAATTATTATTTTTATTTTTTATTGTTTAAGACCTATTGTTTATTAAAAAATGCTATCAGAAATTTTCAAAGCTTACGATGTAAGAGGAATTTATAATAAAACCCTTACAGATGAAATTGCATATAAAATAGGAAAGGCATTTGTTTCTTTTTTAAAATGCAAAACTGTTGTAGTTGGCTATGATATGAGGCTTTCTTCTCCAGCACTTTCCAGGGCCTTTATGGATGGAGTTAATGAACAGGGTGCAAATGCAATTGATATTGGCATGGTAAGCACTGATGGATTATATTTTGCTTCTGGTTTATGGAAAACTCCGGGAGTCATGTTTACTGCTTCCCATAATCCTCCCGAAT
>JADFLA010000072.1 GCA_022564635.1 Nanobdellota archaeon
TTGAGATGAATCTTGCATGTATTGCTCATAATCTCCAAAAAATTTGGAGATTATCCCAGGCTAACGCCTGCTGAAATTATTTTTTCAGCAAATATATTCTGGAAAAGTAATTGTGGGACGGCTTCAGATGTTATGCGAACTTTTTAAGAACAAAATAAAAACAAACTACAAATTCCTTATACTCTGTTTTCTTACAGATTGCTGCCAATAAAAATCTTCAATGAAATCAATCTTTTTCTTGTAATCATCCCATTCTATGAATCTCTTTTTCAGAAAATTAAACATTTTTATGCACCTAAATAGCCTTTCATAAATCCTTGTTCTGTTGGGGAAATGCTGTCATCATCAACATACTCATCTATACCTTCCTCAGTATAGATATCCAATTCTTTTAATTCTTCAACTTCTTCTATTATTAATTGTTCTTGAAGCTCTAATTCTTCTTCCATCTAAATCACCTCTGAGTTTACGAAGAGGTGCCGGAAATTTACTTGTAAATTTCCCAGCACCTCATTTTTCCAATAATTTTCCGCTAAATTGCAGATCAAAACTGTCTAAATTTCTTAATGTTAGCTCCTTTATCTGTTTGTAAAACAGATCTTTTATTGTTTCATTGCTTAGGTCCATTTTTTATTCACCTCATAAATTAAAGGGTGGGGCAGGAATGTTGTTTTAGGGGTGTGAATTCTTCCTGCCTGCCTTTATGAATAAACACCGGAAGTGTTAGAAATATTGTAGTTAAGGTCCTTTATATACCTCACGCGCGAATGTCCAGTGGAGAATAAGCAATGTCCAGTGCTTATTTTCAATATAGAAAAAAACAAACTTTATATATGAAAAAAATTCTTATTAGGTTATGAAGAGAGTAAATATCAAAGTTCATGGATATGTTCAAGGTATTTTCTTTAGGTCAAATACTAAAAAGATAGCAGAAAGTTTGGGGTTAAATGGTTATGCAAAAAATATGCCAGATGGAACTGTAGAGGTTGTTGCAGAAGGCCCAGAAGATAAATTAAAAGAATTAATAGAGTTCTGTAAAAAGGGTCCAGAAGCTGCTGAAGTAAGTAAAATAGATGTAAAATTTGATAAAGCAAGTAATGGGTTTGATGGGTTTGAGATAAGGTATTAAATAGTTCAATATATTTAAGACAATGATTAAAAAACCAAAAATATTATATAATAATAAGGATTATACTAATAATTATGCCAACAAAAGAAGATGTTATGAAAGTTCTTGAGGGAGTAAATGATCCTGAGATAGGCATAGATATAGTTACATTAGAGCTGATCTATAATGTTAATGTGGAAAATGATATTGCTAATGTAAAGATGACCTTTACAAGCCCAATGTGTCCGTATGGCCCTATGCTGGTTGAGGAAATAAAAACCAAAGTTAGGGAATTGGAAGGTGTTAAGGAAGTTAATGTTAATGTTGTTTTCGATCCTCCTTGGAAGCCTTCTGAAGAATTAAGGGCTACTTTAGGCGCTTAGAACTCAGTCAATTTCTTTGTTATATTTGCATATTTAACTATAGAAGTATTTCCGTCTGGTCCGCCTGAAGTTTTTTTAACATTAATAAATTTGTTTTTTTGTAATTTTTCTATTTTTCTTTGAAATGATTTGTAGACTAATGAACCATCTTGTTCTTTGTATATGTTGTATAAATCACCAATCTTTTTATCTGAGTTTTTCTTTATCATATCTAATATTTTTTGTTCGTCTTCTGTCAAATCAGAGCTTTTTTTTATTGTAAACTGGTCTATTTTCGTTATTGCTTCTTTTGCATGCTCTAATGTTATTTTTCTTGAGGATTTTTCCTCTGCTATGTTGCCAGATTCCCTCATCAAATGCAAGCCTATCCTTATGTCTTCCACTTCAAAAGTTTTCTTGACAATCAACTCAAAAGCATCATCATTCCATACACCAAGAACAAATGAATATTGAACACGCTGCTTTAATACATCTCTCGTTTCTTCCAGATTGTATGGCTTAAATTCAAGGATTTCCGGTAAGGAGCGTGATTTTACCCTATCATCCAAATCATCTAACCACACCTTATCGTTTGTTACCATTAAAATGGATTTTTTGTATATGTCCTCTAAAATAGAATATAGAAAATCAATCTCTTCTAATTTGTCAACTTCATCAAAAGCAAAAACAGCAGCTTTTTTGTTTAAAATATTTTTTACAACCTGGAACAGCTCTTCAGTCCTTTTATTATGGGTTAATTTATACCCAAGCTGTTCGCATATGTCTACAACAATCTTGAATGTGGTGTTTTTCTGCCAGCAGTTTATGTATATTGGGATTACATCTTCTGTTTCTTCTTCTAATTCATTAAGGACAAAGCGCATGGCAGCAGTTTTTCCTATGCCTGGAGCACCGTAGATGAAAAGGTTTTTTCCGTTTTTTTCATTCATTAATGGTTTTATGCATGTTGCTATGTATCTTTGTTGTTTTTCTCTATGAGGTAAAATCTTAGGAAGAAAACTATAATCTAAGGCTAATTCATTTTTGAACAAGGATTCATCTGAACTTAGCATATCTTTGAATAGAGCCATAATACACCCTCAAAGAGGTATATTTTGGGTTGTATTATTTATTTGTTTTGGTTATCTTGAGGTTGGTGCGAAAATAACAAAATAAGATTAAAGCTTTAACTCTAAGTAACGTCTTAATGTTGTGTTTTAATCCAAGTAAACAAGTTACAATATTTCTATGATGTGGTTTTCTGCATCTTATCT
>JADFLA010000073.1 GCA_022564635.1 Nanobdellota archaeon
CCCTAAAACTTATGAGTTCCGACTTTTGCTTGCAAAAGGACGTATAATCCCCCGTTATGTGCAAAGCACATTCTCAGGATTATGCGTAGGAATGAGAGCTGAGTTTTAGGTTTAACTATAGACAAAGAGGCACGTTAATAGAGATTTTTCTAAGTAGATAATTTTTAAAAATTTAAAGTAAATAACCTATTATCTATTATATTTAAATTTATATGTAATAAGATTTAAATAATATATCGAAAATTACCTAGAAATATGGGTATGATATTATGCTTAAAGTAAAAAAAGAAGGAATCATTTTACGTCCGACAAAACTGGAATTTGAAGACAATAGTGTCTTGAACCCTGCCTGTATTAAGACAGGCAATAATGTACACATGTTCTACAGGGCTATAGCAGCAGACCATAGGTCAACAATAGGGTACTGCAAATTAGAAGGCCCATTAAAAGTTGTAGAGAGATTAAAAAAACCATTTATGTCTCATGAGTTTAGTTATGAATCTAAAGGTCTTGAGGATCCAAGAATTGTTGAGATTGATGGGACATACTACATGACTTATATAGGTTATGACGGAAAAGCTGTTCGTATAGTATATGCAACAAGCAAAGATCTCAAGAAATTTGAAAAAAAAGGTGTTATATCACCGGAAATATCGTATGATGAAGCAGAAGATCATTTTAGATTATGCAAACCCGGATTAAAGGACAGATATTTTCTATTTGAAGCATATTACAAGGACAGAGTGGGAAAAGACGCGCTAATATGGAACAAAGACGCGTTTTTGTTTCCAAAGAAGATTAATGGCAAATATGCTTTAATCCACAGAATAATGCCTGACATACAGGTAATCTACTTTAATAGGTTCAAGGATTTAACTCTGGATTACTGGAAAAAATACCTGAAAAACTTATGTAATTATGTAATCCTAGAATCAAAACATTGGTATGAAACAAGAAACATAGGTGGTGGTTGTCCTCCTATAGAAACTCCAAAAGGATGGCTAATGATTTACCATGCTGTAGATGACATGGATGTTGGAAGGACCTATAGGGCAGGAGCTGCGTTGCTTGACAAAAAAGATCCAACAAAAGTTATAGGGCATCTCCATGAGCCGCTTTTTTCACCTGAAGAAAAATGGGAGAAAAAAGGAGTTGTAGGGAATATTGTATTTCCGACAGGAACGGCTCTTTTCGGAAAAAGGCTTTACATTTATTATGGTGCTGCAGACAAATATATTGCTGCTGCCTCAGTTAATTTGCGGGAATTAGTTGATACATTAATAAAAGAAGGCAAAAAATATCATGTCTGAGTTTCCACTTCATTGACCTTAGAAATCTTAATAAATCAAACATAATTCTCTAATGATTGAAGATGAAAAACAACAAACCATCAGTTCTGTTTGTATCAACTTATCCCCCAAGGAAATGTGGTATTGCTACATTTACAAAAGATTTAAGTATAGCCATAGATAAAAAATTCTATCCAAAATTTAAATCAAAAATAGTTGCAATGATTAACTTGGAGTCTGAGAAACCTAAATACCCAAATGAGGTCGTATTAAAAATTAACAGCACTAATACTCAAGATTACATTAATGCAGCAGAAAAGATTAATAAAACAAAGGATATCAAATTAGTGAATATACAACATGAATTTGGTCTCTACGGGGGAAAATATTTGAACTACCTAAATGCATTTCTAGAAAAAATAAATAAACCAGTATGTATAACATTGCATTCTATCCCACCTAATCCTAAAGATAATATAAAAAGTATAATTCAATATCTGGCACATAAGTCTGTTTGTTTGATTGTAATGATAGGTGAAGCTGTTCAAATTCTTAATAAGGATTACGGAATATCTAAAAAAAAATTATTGTAATACCTCATGGAATTCACGAAGTACCATATGAGCAAAGTGTCATTCAAAAAACAAAACTAGGATATAAAGACAGGCTCTTAATATCCTCATTCGGGTTAATTATTAGAAATAAAAATTATGAAACAATTATTAAAGCACTTCCCAAGACTGTTAAAAAATTTCCCAATTTATTATACCTAATAATAGGAGAAACACATCCTGGAATTGCAAATATTGAAGGAGATAAATACATAGATTCTCTCAAAAAGTTGATTAATAGATTAAATCTGGACAATCATGTCAAATTTATTAATAAATATTTGGATCTAAATGAATTACTTCAATATCTAAGAGCAACCGATATTTTTGTTTTTTCTGGATTATATCTGGATCAAATAGTTAGTGGTACTTTGTCCTATTCCATGGGATGTGGCAGACCAGTTATTACAACCCCTATTATTCATGCTATAGAAGCTGTTACCCCAGAAAGAGGTATTCTGGTTGAGCCTGGAAATACAAAATCCTATACAGAAGCAATCATAAAACTGTTATCAAATCCAAGACTTAGGGAAATAATGGGTAAAAACTCATATGAATATACAAGACAAATGATATGGCCAAATGTCGCTGCGGAATATCTAAGAGTATTCAACAAAGTAATAAAATTAAGTGAAGGTGTGATAAAAATACCTCTCAAGTCAAAAACCACCCATCAGAGATGGGTGGCATGATTTCAGTAGCTACACTTTCAGGTGGTTTTTGATGCTCGGAATC
>JADFLA010000005.1 GCA_022564635.1 Nanobdellota archaeon
AAGATAAGATGCAGAAAACCACATCATAGAAATATTGTAACTTGTTTACTTGGATTAAAACACAACATTAAGACGTTACTTAGAGTTAAAGCTTTAATCTTATTTTGTTATTTTCGCACCAACCTCGGTTTTGGTGCTATAAAACATCGAAATAAGTAATAATAAATTGAACAATCTTCCTATTAGAAGTGTTTTACATCTAAAGAAAAAATCTCTCCTGATGTTTTATGTTGGTATTTAGAGGCTTCTTTTAGTTTTCTTAGATTAAGTTTTTCAATTGAAATCATTGGCCCACCAGTCAATGGTATATCTAAATAGGCTCCTGGCTCAAGTTGTGTCTGTTCAATTGGGTAACTTTTTGAATCCTCAGAACTAGGTGGACAGTATCCAGATCCATTCTTACTCCCATTATCTTTATAGACAAAAAGGCCAGTGTCCCTATCAAATTTAATTTTACCATGATAAACAGAAGCCCCTCTACTAGGTACTACAATATCAGGTTGATTTTTCCAACCTTTTTTCCCGATTGTATATTCCCTGTTAGGGTCAAGAGCATGCGAGGATATAACACCTAACCAGTCATCATATACGGTTATAGCAACTAAACCCCCATGATCTATACTATGTGCTCTTAATTCTTCAACAACATCATGAGGCACACGAGCTGTATCATTAGGATGTTGAATGCTATTCCCCTTACGTATGTGGACTAAAGGTGAAACTTGTTGTGTAAACATCGCACCATAGAATTTGCTGTAAGTATCTGTATCAAACAAATTGGGTGCTGAACCATCTGTATACAATTTCCACTTGAATTGTTTGTTAAGCTCTCTCACCATATCAATCATTTCTGTAATTCCTGTTGGATATATAACTATTTTATGTAAATAATCTCGATCCCACACAGAGTTTGCAAAAGGTATAAATTTTGCATCAACACGAGGAAAAGCATCTAAAGCATTGATTACAGATTCTAAGGTCTCTGCCCTATGTTCTGGCTTTGGCTGAACAAAAATCTTATATGGATACTCATAATCCATAACAGGTGAATCACGAGAATCATCTCCAAAATTTTTGCTAAGAGTATTCCAAGATTCGTCATTCCGATGCCATCCAGGGTTCGGCCATCCAGTGCTCCAATTATCAGGTAGATTATCCAAAATATAAGAGTGTTGTTTTATAAGTTCCTCTATTTGCTCTTCAGCTAAAGTAGTTTCCCCCATAGGATAATTAACAGCAGAACTACTATATAAATCTTCCTATTTTTTACTATGTATAAGTAACAAATTTGAATACTTCCAAACCCAGAAAACTATATATAAAACCTATTTAAATAGCAAATATACATGAAAATAGAGAGATCAGCAGGTGCAATTGTGTTTATAAAGGAAAAAGAACCTATATATCTGCTATTACATTATGAAGCAAAACACTGGGATTTCCCAAAAGGCAATATCGAAAAAGGAGAAAAAGATCAAGAAACAGTAAAAAGGGAGATAGAGGAAGAAACCGGAATCAAAGATATTGAAATTGTTAAAGATTTTAAGGAAAAAATTCAATATTATTTCAAATTTAAAGATGAGTTAATTAATAAAACAGTTATTTTCTACCTTGCAAAAACCAAAACAAAGCAAGTAAAACTATCCTTCGAGCACATAGGATCTGAATGGCTCCCTTACGATAAAGCAATTGAAAAATTAACCTTTAAAAATGCAAAGGAAATATTAAAAAACGCAAACAATTTCTTAAAAACACATAAAACCTTGGATGATTTTTAAAACAATATCTTTTTAAATAACTAATGTCTTTATAATAATCATGAAAAGAATAGAAAAAGCCAGAGCAGCTTTTGAATCTAAAGACATAGAAGCAACAAAGAAGGCACATTCAGCTAAAGCTTTAAAGGCTGCTGCAGAGCATCACAAAACTACTGGATCTTATGTAGGTGATTTTGTTTATGGAGCTATAGATGGCTCTGTAACCACGTTTGCAGTTGTTTCTGGAGTTGTAGGTGCATCATTATCTGCAAATATTGTAATAATTCTAGGCCTTGCAAACCTTATTGCTGATGGATTTTCTATGGCTGTTGGTAACTACTTAAGCTCAAAATCCAATATAGAATTTATAGAAAGAGAAAGAAAGAGAGAAGAATGGGAAATAGAAAATTATCCTAAAGGAGAAGTAGAAGAAATAAGAGAGATATATAGAAAAAAAGGTTTCAAAGGAAAAAATTTGGAGAATGCAGTAAAAACAATAATCTCTAATAAAGAAGTTTGGATAGACACAATGATGAAGAATGAACTTAATCTTATTGAAGACAAAACTTCCCCTGTAAAAAAAGGGGCAGTCACATTCGTATCATTTGCTTTAGTTGGATTTATACCATTAATACCTTATTTCCTATCCTTTTTTTCTGAAACAATAAAAGCATCAGTTTTTCAACTTTCAGTTATCATGACATTTATTGCTTTCTTCTTTATCGGCTCTGCAAAAGTTTATGTCACCAAAAAGAACTGGTTAATTAGTGGTTTAGAAACATTATTAGTAGGAGGAGCAGCAGCAATAATTGCTTATGGTATTGGGTATTTCTTGAGAGGATTGGCGTAAGCTTATGAAAAAAGAAATTTCCATTCGGAATATTAAAAAAACTTAAGCATGAAATGGTATTTATGAAAATTTCCTAACAAAATCCTCTAATCCCATTTCTAATATATTATGATATTTATGATCTCTTAAAAATTCTTGGATTCTATCGAAACTTCCACCACCAACATCAACGTCACTAGTCATATAAGCGAATGTTGTAACCGAATCATGGTCTTCTTCAGTTCCAGTTAATTTACTATTTACAACTCTTGCTAAATTTTCATCTAAACCTCTGGCTTTAGTATATGCTCCATATTCTTCTTTTTTAACATTTCCCAATTGTCTTTCTACAGCTTGTGCTTTTCTTTGTATCAATTCACTGCATATTCTTTCGACACCCTCTTTGTCACTAGCGTAATATGCAGTATCTAATTCTTTTCTTAAATCTGAGTCAAAAATCTTTCTATGCTCAGTAGAAGCTACTTCCCATATTGCTCTATCATTGCCAATTCTTCTTACAAAATCTCCATAAGATGTTTGTTCACCCATTATTTGATGTGAAGTTTCATGAACATTTGTTGGTACTAAATGGTGTCTTCTTATTTCTCTATCTCTTGCATATCTTTGAGACATATTTAATACCATTTGAACAAATTGTGGGTCATTGACAACTTCACTTTCTTGATGTCCATCAACTAACTCTTTCCCTATACTCTGTAAATAAATTATAAATCTATCTAAAGGAGAATATAAATCAGAATTTTGTTGCAATTTCTCATAGAGTTCTTGAGATTCATCTTTAAAAGCAGATTCTATTGATGTTGCTAATGGTGTTCCTAAATATCTCTTTGCTACAGGTTTTGCTATATCAGGAAATTTATCTTTTCCATCTCCATAACCAAAAGTTTCTAATTCTATAGGAATATCAAATGGGTTTATACGAACAACATACCTTCCATTAGTATAGTGGTAACCACCTTCAACAGCAATTCCTAACTCTTTATCTTTACCAATTCCCTCTATTTGAACATTATATGTTCCAGGATCTACGTCTTCAGGTGCATAAAGTCTTTTGACTTCTCCAAGTATTCCTGCTACAGGTAATCTCAAAGATTCTGGACCACTATAAGAACTAATTAAACCTGCTGACTTTCTTTCATTTAGTCTATCAGATACAATTCCAAATGGATTTCGAAATCTCATTTTATCACTACTATTTAATGGTATCACTAGTATATAAATCTTTCGTTTTTTAAGTACTCAAATCAGTTTGGAAATTTCTAACTAAAGTACAGTTAATCACCAAACCCTTCTTACTTTTAAACCCTTTAGTTTCTCAAAGATAACCTTTAGGTAAAAATTCCAACAACATGGCGGTGGCGAGGCGGGGGTTGTCCCCTTCGGGGTGCCGAGTAGGGCAAATTGCGAAGCAATTTAACCGTCACCTGCCTTTGTTGTTGTTGTAATTTTTAATTGAATATTTAAAAAATACACAAAATATTATAAATTAGTAAAATTATAGACTTCAAAATGAAAAACCACGAAGTAGCAGAGCTACTAAGGAATATAGCACAACTTCTAGAAATAAAAAACGAGCTAATTTTTAGGATAAGAGCATATGAAAAAGCAGCTTTAGTTATTGAAAACCTAGATGAAGATATAGAAGATGTGTGGAAACAAGGCAAACTAGAGGATATACCTGGAGTTGGAGAAGCACTAACAAAAAAAATAAGTGAATTTCTTGAAACAGGTAAATTAGAGTATTATGAAAAACTAAAGAAACAAGTCCCTGTTAATATGGAAGAATTAGGTAAAGTTGCTGGTTTAGGACCAAAAACTATAATGAAGCTATACAAGGAATTAAATGTAAAAAATCTAAAAGATCTGGAAAAAGCAGCTAAACAAAAGAAAATTGAAAATATTGAAGGCCTTGGAGAAACAGTTGAAGAAAACATATTAAAAAGCATCGAATTTGCAAAATCAACTGGTAACAGATTTCTATTAGGAACTGCCTTGGATATTGCAGAAGACATTAAAGATATATTAAAAAAATTTAAAGAAGTCAATAATGTTGAGATTGGAGGATCTTTAAGGAGAAGAAAAGAAACTATAGGAGATATTGATATTCTTATTACATCAAAAAATCCAGCAAAAGTGATAGATTTCTTTACAAAAATGGATGATGTAGAAGATGTCTTGGCAAAAGGTCCTACAAAAAGCTCTGTAAGGCTTAAAGAAGGCTTGCAAGCGGACTTAAGGGTATTGCCAGAAAAAATTTATGGTGCAGCTTTACTATATTTTACAGGCAGCAAACAACATAACATTGTTCTAAGAAAAATTGCAATAAAGAAAAGAATGAAATTATCCGAATATGGAGTTTTTAATAAAAAAACAAACAAATTATTGGCTGGAAAAACTGAGGAAGAATGTTATAAGAAATTAGGACTAAGATACATAGAACCTGAAATAAGAGAGGATGGAGGAGAAATAGAGCTAGCAATGAAAAATAAATTACCAAAACTTATTGGCTATAATGATTTGAAAGGAGATTTACAGATGCATACAAAATATTCCGATGGCAACAATACCATAATGGAAATGGCATTAGCATCAAAAAAACTTGGTCATGAATATATTTGCATAACAGATCATGTTGGAGAAACTTTTAAGATTACAAATTCATTAAATGAAAAAAGAATAAAGAAGCAAAGAATAGAAATCAATATGGTAAATAAAAAGTTGAAAGGTATTGTTATTTTACAGGGTGGTGAAGTGAATATTAGGGATAATGGGAGTCTTGATTTAAAAGATAATGTACTTAAAGAACTTGACATTGTTTTAGCTGCCATACACTCTGGCTTCAAAAATCCAAAAGAAAAAATCAATAAAAGAATAATTAGAGCAATGGAAAATCCTAATGTTGATATTATAGCTCATCCTTCTGGCAGATTAATTAATCAAAGACCAGCAATAGAATGGGATTTTGACGAAATTCTGGAAAAAGCAAGGCAGACAAAAACTGTTTTAGAAGTAAATGCTTCCCAGGAAAGGCTAGATTTGAAAGATGTTCATGTAAGTGCAGCAGTAAAAGCTAAAGTTAAACTTTCAATAGGAACTGATTCCCATGAAACTGATCAGCTAAGAAATTATAAATTAGGAATAGCAACCGCAAGAAGAGGCTGGGCAGCAAAAAAAGATGTAATTAATACTTATTCTGTTAAGGATATGTTAAAGTTGTTGAAATAAATCAAGAAACAGCCTTTAGCACCAACTCAAACTCTTCTTCAGGTGTTCCAGAACCATCAACATCAACAATTAAATCTTTTTCTTTATAATAATTTATCAAAGGCTCTGTTTTCTCTCTGTAAACTTTTAATCTTTCTTTAATAGCCTCTGGTTTGTCATCTTCTCTTTGATTTAAAATTCCAGAGCATTTATCACAAAAACCTTCCCTATTGGGTTTTATAAAATCAAGATGATAAATAAAGCCGCATTTGCTGCATACTCTTCTCCTGCTTATTCTTTCTACAATAACTTCATCACTTGCTTGTATATTTACAACTTTGTCAATTTTAATATCTTTAATTTCTTCTGCCTGATTTATAGTTCTTGGAAATCCATCCAAAATAAATCCATTTTTACAGTCATCATTTTGTAGTTTTTCCTTAATCATCTCTATAACAACATCATCCGGAACCAATAATCCTCTATCCATCAAAGATTTAGCTTTTACTCCTAACTCTGTTTTCTGAGCAACATTTTCCCTCAACATATCACCCGTAGCTATGTGTGGAATTCCTAGCTTTTTGCTTAGCTTTCCTGCAGCAGTTCCTTTTCCAATGCCTGGTGGTCCTAATAACACAATATTCATTCTAACCAAAGTATCCTAGATCTTCTTCGATAGTTGATTCTTTTTCCCAAGAATCTTTCATTTTATTTAAGAAATCTAATAACTCTTTTTTCATAATCAACCATTCATTAAAGAAACCATTTAAAAAATCTGCCTGTTTTTTCTCATCACTACTTAAAATTAATTCTATAATATTTCTGTTAGTTTTCATTAATTTTTTGAATAAATTGTACATATCATTTTTTTCATCATCAGAAAAATACCTTACCTCATACATACTGCTTAATGAAGAAGCATCAGGATGCACTAAATTTCCAATAACTTCGATATAAAATTCCAGCTTTTCTTCTATCCTTCTTAATACATTCCTAATAAGAAATCTAGTATTTTCTAAATTACTTATTTCAAACTCCGAATCTATTTCTTTAAATTTTGGTAATTTAAATTTCTTGCTTAGTTTATTGTATTCTTTCTCTATTTCATTAACCATGTAGAATTTGGTATTTAATAGGGGTATTTATGCTTTGTGGATTTTATATAGAATTCTAATTCGTAGTCAAAACAACAACACTGCCATCATCATCAATTAAAATAGAATGCTCTGCTTGAGAGATCATACCTTTGTCTTTGTCTGCTAACGGTGGATGTGCATGCAACATTCCTAATTGTCCCATTTCTTTTAATGCATATTTTGCTTTACCACCAAATTTCCTTGTAAGCCATCTTGTTGTAAAAGGTAAATTATCATAACCTTCAATTTCCTTAAGAACTTGTCTTGTTATTGGATTTCTTACAGGTTTTTTATTGCTTAATTCGAAAACTGTTGCAGTTCCAGAATCCTGTACAATACCAGCCCCAGTGCTGGCAAACGGTTCAACAGCAAAAACCATTCCTTTATCTATTTTTGTTTTATCTCCATTATCAAAATTTGGAATATTTGGTTTTGTATGCACTTCATATTTTCCTAAACCATGTCCGGATAAATTTTTCACAGGAGCAAAATTATAGTTTTGTATTGTTTCTTGTATTACTTTTCCAATCTCACCCAAAGTGATTCCAGGTTTTATTATTTTTACAGCATTATCCAAAGCCTCTTCTGCGGCTTTTATTAAATCTGAATATTTTCCAGATAAATCAACTGTAACAGCAGTATCTCCGATAAAGCCATCAACATGCACACCAACATCCAAACAAACTAATTGATCAGAAAAAATAGTTTTATCCTCATCATCCGGACAGTAATGTGCAGCAATATGGTTGCATGATATTTGCGCAGGAAATGCTGGCTTGCCACCTAATTCCTGAATTTTTTCCTCTATTTTATCTAAAACGTCTATCATAGAAGTATTCTTTATAACTAAACCTTTCCCATATTCTCTAATCTGTGCAGCTATTTTCCCTGCTTGTTTATATTTTTCAATTTCTTCTTTGTCCATGGAATTAGAGATTTAACCTTGATTTATAATTTTAACGATTATTCTATCTTCGTAATCCTGTAAATAACTCCTAATTTATCATCGGAAATATATAATGCACCTTCAGAATCAAAGATTGCATCTACTGGCCTGCCTTTTTTTGATCCACTTTTAAGCCAACCAGAAATAAAATCTTCCTCCCCTACAATTTTGTTTCCTTCAATATCTAGTCTTACAACTTTATACCCTGTAGGAACTTTTCTGTTCCATGAACCATGGTATGCTACTATAAGATCCCCTTCCCATTCCTGGAATTGTTTGCTTTCAATAAACCTTAATCCTAAAGGTGCAGAGTGTGCTTGCATATCCCATAAGCTTGGTTCTGTATTTGTACAAAAATTAGCATCATTAAATTTTGGATCTACAATTTTCTTCCCATAGCAATATGGCCATCCATAGTGTTTCCCTTCTTTAACAATATTAATTTCTTCTGGCGGAAGATCCTCTCCTAACCAATCCCTTCCATTTTCAGTTGCCCACATTTCTCCAGTCACTGGATGGAATATAAATCCTACCGCATTTCTAAGTCCTTCTGCGAAAATCTTTTTATTGGACCCATCATCGTTAAATTCTAAAATTGCAGCATTTTCTCTCCTGGGTTCTTTGCATACATTGCATGAAGAGCCAACTGAAACATACATTTTACCAGAAGGACTAAAACCTATTGTTCTGGAAACATGACTATTTCCTGAAGGAAGATTTACAACATGCTCTGCCTTGCCTATATCTCCATTATTTTGGTATTTATATCTGCTTACCTTGTCTTCTCCCGTTATATACAAATAACCGTTGTAAAATGCTATTCCATGAGGTCTATTATTGAGTCCAGATATAACCGTTTTTACTTCATCAGCTTTTCCATCTTTATCCAGATCTGGTAATGCAAGAACCTTTCCTCCTAAAGGTATTATACCATATAGTCCGGAAATACTAGGCATTGTTACAAATAAAATTCCATCAGGGGAAAAAGCCATAAACCTTAGCGATCCTAGACCTCGCTCAGTAAATTCTGATATTGTAAATCCATCATGTAGTGTTAAGCCTAAACCTGTATTATCCCTTTGGATTATTTCCTCAGGCACTTCCTCCTCAACAGGCTCTAACTCTTCTAAAATTTCTTCCTCAGGTTCTTCAAGTACATCTTCAATTGGAATTTCTTCTATAACTTCCGGTTTTTCCAGTACTTCTTCAGGAACAGAAACTTCTTGTGTAGCACAACCAATAATAAAAATAATAAAAACAACAATTAATAATTTTATAATAAGGGATTTTCTAGAATTAGCCTCTTTTTTTGCCATCTTATCTGTTATAAATTTCAGGATTTTTAAAACTTTCACTTCCACTACAACTTCCACTCTGACGTTCTATTTGTAAGGTTTCATCACCAGTCATCTCAACAAGTATTTTTCCTGAAGGTACTGTTTCAAAATCCCTGATAACATTTGCACCTTCGTAACAATAAATAGTTCCATCAGCAGTAACTTGAGAAAATTCTCTGTTGATTGCTCCGCTTTGTTTGGGAATGAATTTGAATAATGATGGTTCAGTAAAAATTCCTGCAATTGAAACTACTTGAATGCTAGGATCCTCAAAATGATCAACAAAAGCAAGGTATACATTCCAATCAACTACATATTTTTTAGGGGAAGTTTCATGAAACCAATTTCCCTTTAAAGTATTTGGAACATCTTGCATCACAATACCGCAAGTTCCATCTACTCTGTTAATTAAACCATAAAATTGTTGTTTCATATTTTCCGGATAATAATCAAATGCACAATTTAGGTATTGATCTCGAGTAGGATACCTTTCCGGTTTTATAAAATCTAATGGCTTTCTTAAATCTATCAATCCAAAATCGAAATTACCTTGTTTTAATCCAACTTCTCCCAATAAAGTGCCTTCATCTACTTTGTCTAGAAGTACTTTCGTGCATGAACCTTCTGAGTCTGTTGAAAAAGATTCACATTCTACTTTCTCTATTATATCCTTAACTTCATTTGATAAAGTTTTAACATGATTATAATATCCTATGATATCTTTGCATAGTGCAAAATAAATGACATAATCAACTGGATCTTGCGTTGCCCCTTCACTCCAAGCTACACTAGTTATGTAAACGTCAGCCGGCGCATACAACGGGTAGGCATAACTAGTCTCATACACTCCCAGGTGTATATGCGGATGCTGAGTAGGAAAAGTATGTCCTGGTGGTCCTAGATTCCCTAATGGCGTTATAGACTCTACTTCATTCATATCCACGGGAAACGTTGTAAATAATTTATCATCGCATTCAGGCAACAGTGTCATTTCGTCTTCAGTTGGAAGTTCTATTCTGTAGATTTTTTCTTTCTTTATAATTCCTTTTACTTCAACTTCATGCCGTTCATCACTTCCACTTTCTTGAATTACTTTCTTTGTTGTATCTTTAATCAATTCCTTATCAATATTTACTTTCTTGCTTCCTACTTCATAATCAATGATAATATTTACTGTTTGATCTTCGCTTTCCGAGGTAAAATAATGCCAATGCATTTTACCTTTTGTTCCTGGCTCAATTGTATATTTACCATTAAATTCTTCACCAAAATTTATTTTATCGAGGACATCCCATGCCCTTAGAGAATATTTTTCAATACCACCACTATTTACTTTACTTTTTTTATTGTTTGTAAATAATTCCATCTTTGCTCTTAAAATTGTAATTGTTTCCTGACCGTCGTTATATACAAATATTTCAGATTCATCACCTTTTAAGGAACCTTCGTTTGGAAATTCATGCGTAAATAAAATATCATCTTCTTCCAAGAAAATAGTAGCTGAAATTGGAAAACTTCTTTTTATTGATTCTGTTCTAGGATCAAATTCACCAGAAGTTTCGTGTTCATCTTCCACAAATTCCTCTTGAACTATCATTTCAGGAACATCTTCAAATCCAGGAGCAGGAACCGGTGAAAATGTTGTTTTAGGTTCAAACCTCAGAAATTTGAGTAGTGCACCCAATGACCACAAAAGAAAATATCAAAATTAATACTAACCTCTTTTCCATAAGATAATCATTAAATTAGGGTTTTATATAATTTTGGGTAATATGGGCAGAAGTTTTTTGGTAAAGATTATAAATATTCTATAAATAACATTTTACATGAAACTTTTATTCATCTGCACATTTAATTTACAACGAAGCCCAACAGCAGCAGAAATATTCAAAGATAAGTATGAAACTAAATCCGCTGGTGTGGGTGAGAATGCTAAACAACCTTTGACTGCTGAATTACTTAAATGGGCCGATGTCGTATTTGTGATGGAAGAAGAACATAGGAAGTTTATTTCAGAGAAATACCCTAAAGAATATTTGAAGAAGAAGATAATTAATTTACATATTCCTGATATGTATTATTTTATGGATGAAGAATTGGTTAAGATTTTTAAAGAGAAAGTTAAATTTTAAATTCAAACTGTGTTTTTATAAAATAAGAAATCAATAGACGTATTTCTATTTTGCGGCCTTCGCACCTATCCCTTTAGTGGCATGGCCCCCTTTGCTATATCTCAAGAACATCCCGATAGTTCTCTCATCTTCTTGCTTCTGTTTCTGCTGTTCGGGAGTAAGATCGGGAGTAGTGAAAGTCATAATTTCAGGCTTGTCTTTTCTGAACTTTGCATACCTTTCCTTCTTTGGATTTACTTTCTTTTTTTTGTTTTTGTTTTTTTTCTTTCCCATATGTATCCTTAAAAAGATAATTCAAAGGGTTTATAAATCTTTACTTGAAAAATCCATTATATTCAGAGCTTACCACACACTGACAACTGTTTACGTTTTTTGTTTTCAACCACCTTAATAAAAGTGATCTATTTAGACCTGTGCTGATTTTAACTGCTATCTTTTTCCAATTAAATAGTAAGTAAATAGCGGAAACTACATTCCCAATAGCAAATAAGGCAACAATCCAAATTGCAGCAACTTTTTTTGATTCCGCATTTAAATATATGATTATGGAAAACAAAATGAGGCCAAGAATTAAGTCTAAAAATATTCCAAAAGTGATAGACCATGGGTCCACGAAAATTGAAGCTAAACCAGTAAAAACCGATACGCTACTCAAATTTAGCCACGCTATAGAATAACCAACAAAACCAAGCAAACCTAGCCACGTAACTGCCTTTAATACGTTCATCTGGTTCATATGCACATCAGCGTTCATACTCGTATAAAAAATTATTGCCCAGAAAAGGTCCTGTGATACTGTATCGGTTTTTAACTTGTAGAAGTTTCATCTTCAACCAACATAATTCAAATCTTTATCTCGATTTTAATTTTTGTTTCCTATTCCCATCCATCATCATCTGTTATTTTAGGCATATCTCTTGACACTATCATTTTAACTTTATCGGAGTCCCAATCAGGATGCAACTTTCTAGCTTCATTATACCTTTTCTTAAATTCCTCATTCCATTCTTCTTTAGTTAGTTTCATTTTTTCTTTTTCCCCCCCCTTTTCCTTGTCAGCTTCTTCGTAGCCTTTCATGAATCCTGCTTCTTCAGGACTCATCTCTCCTTCTTCCACTAACTTTTCTCTGCCTTCTTCATCATAAACTGAATCTTCCTTTTTTTCCTCTTCTTTAACCATAGTTTACCACCCTCAATTAACCTGTTACATATAGAACCATATAAAAAGTTTATCAAATAGGTTATGGTTTTTAGGAAATTTTAAACAGATAATGTTAGGAAGCTTTTTTATGCTTCAAAATTCTTATATACATGGTACAATTCAAGAAGTTCTATTACAATGCTAAATTTCCTAAGAAGGGTTGAATTGAGATAGTAAAAAACACCTATTCTTCAGCAATTCTACTATACAAGAATTTGGTTAATGCTTAAAACCAAAAAGTTTATATATTATTTCTTACATTTCTTACTTATAAGAATTAAAGGTGATTATTATGCCATTATTAGAGATAAAAAGTGCAAAAATTACGAAAAAAGGACAGATTGCTATTCCCAAGCATATAAGGGATATTGAAGGATTCAAGGAAGGTTCTAAGATAGCTATATTGGCATTTGATAACAGGATAGAATTAAGGCCTATGAATCAAGTAGATGAAAGATTGTTTACTGCTTTGGCAACTGAAAAAATTTTAGCTAAGGATTGGAACAGCAAAGAGGATGAAAAGGCATGGAAGAACTTATGAAAGGAGATGTTGTAGTTCTGCCATTCCCGTTTTCTGATTTAAGCGCTTCAAAGAAAAGGCCAGCCTTGGTAGCTGCAACATTGGAAGGGCATGATGTTATCTTATGCCAGATCACAAGCGTAGCAAGAAATGACAATTATTCAATAAGCCTTAAGAATCAAGATTTTAAGCATGGTAAATTAAATGTGGATAGTGTAATAAGACCAAATAGGTTATTTACAGCTGATAAATCAATTGTATTGTATAAAGCTGGTTATCTCAAGATAGGTAAGATAAAAGAAGTTGAAAAGATGATTGTTAAGATATTTACTCATTAGTTATTTTACCCCTTTACATCCTTCTTGTAATCTATTTATTAACACATTTTGAAGTTTGATTGAAAAAAGTAATTATTAAATAGATAATGTTGTTGGTTTGAAAGATGTGTAGAATTGTAAAATGTGTGTTAGGCGACCCATTAGGCACAAAGGGGTTTTTAAGCCACCGTATTGCATTATTTCTATAGTTTTTAATTTTCTTTAGCCCATTTACAATATTCTTTTGCAAATTTAACTAACTATAAACCTTAAATTACCAAAACTCACATTCCAGAAATAATAATTTAGAATCAAATAGACAGTAATCATTAAAGTTATAGTGAATATCTTAATTTTTATATTTTTGATTTTCATTATGGATTCAAAATAATAATACATCGGAAAGTATTTTATCGGAAGAATAATGTAAATAAATGCTAATTTTATTATGAAAGAAATAGTAAATCCAAAATTGTCAATAATATATTTCATAAATGGATTGCTTTCAATATGTCCTTTCTGCAAAGCGAAATAAGTTGTTGCTGCATCAAAAATATTACCTAAACTAGCGGTAATGGCTAAAATAAGAATTAGTTTTAGGATGGATTTGTTGTTAAGCATCTTCTGGATAAGGATAAGAAATAGTTTTTAAAAACTTTACTTTGATTCTTTTGCCCATTCACAAGATTTATAAATTAATTCTCTTTATTAAAACAGTATTTTAAAAGAAAATGTCTCTACTCTCAAAATCAAAATATCTAATTGGGTTGCAATGCCCTAAACATCTATGGTTATCAGTTCATGACCCTTCTAGAATACCAGAACCTGATGAATCTACTCAGTATAGGTTTTCACAAGGGCATTTAGTTGGAGAATTGGCTAAAAAAGTTTTTTTGAAAGGTATTGATGTTCCTGTTGAAGATTTTTCAAAAAATCTTAAATTATCCAAAGAATTGCTTTCTAAAAGAAAACCTTTATTTGAGGCTGCTTTTATGTTTGAAAATCTATATTCTAGGGCAGATATACTAAATCCTGTAAATAAGGATGAATGGGACATCATAGAGGTTAAATCAGGAACTAGTGTCAAAGAACCTAATGTTGATGATGTTGCATTCCAAAATTATTGTTATACTAAATCCGGACTTAAGATAAGAAAATGTTTTCTTATGCATATCAATAATGAATTTGTTAAAAATGGTAAGATAGATCCTAATAAGCTATTTACGCAAACCGAGATAAGTGATGAAGTTAAAGAAACAGATGTTAAAGTTTCTGAGATGCTTAAGATCATGAATTTGAAAGAGTGTCCTTCATGTTTGATAGGTGTTCATAGCATAAAACCTTATGAATGTCCATTAAAGGATGAATGCTGGTCTAGTCTTCCAGATGATAATATATTTGACCTTTATTCTGGAGGCAAAAAATGCTTTGATCTGTATGAAAAAGGCATAGAATCAATAGCAGATATTCCAGATGATTATAAATTAAGCTCTAATCAATCAATCCAGAAGGAATGTTCTTCTGGAAAAGTTCATATTGAAAAGTCTAAGATAAAAGAATTTCTTTCTACTTTAAAGTATCCATTATATTATCTTGATTTTGAAACTTATGCAACTACAATTCCCCTGTATGATGGTCTAAAACCTTACCAAGCTATCCCTTTCCAGTTTTCTTTGCATGTTGATTCAAAAAAATCTGTTAAACATCATTCTTTTCTTTCTACTTTAGGTGATTCTCGTTTAGAATTTTTGAAAGCCTTGAAGGCAGTTATCGGTCCAACTGGCAGTATAGTTGCATACAATCAAAGTTTTGAAAAAAATATACTTAAATCACTTTCTGTTATGTATCCTTCGTATAAGGACTGGGTAGATTCTATTTTGGATAGGTTTGTTGACTTACTTATCCCTTTTCGGAAGTTTTACTATTACAATCCAAAACAAAAAGGAAGCGCATCAATAAAATATGTTTTACCTGCAATAACCGGAAAAGATTATTCCGGATTAGATATAGCTGATGGAGAAACCGCAAGCTTAGAATACATGAACATGATCCATGGACCTAAACAAACCAAAGAGGAAATAATGAAAATCCGGGAAGATCTAGAGAATTATTGTAAATTAGATACTGAAGGGATGGTTTGGATTGTTGAAAGGCTTGGGAAGGTTTAAATATTGACCTGAGGTAACATATGATTTAGTGGTCTTAAAATGTCAAACTGGAAAAAACAAAATGAAAAAACAAAAATATTCAGTTAATCAAAATCCTGCAGAAACGATATTGGCTTGGGTAAATTCTGGAGAGATTGCTATTCCTGAAATTCAAAGACCTTTCGTTTGGGACTCAACAAAAGTTAGAAATTTAATAGATTCACTTTACCAGGGATATCCCATTGGATACCTGATTATCTGGCGCAATCCAGATGTAAGATTAAAAGATGGTAAAACTTCTGAAGGGAAAAAAATACTAATCGATGGTCAACAAAGAATAGCTGCATTAATGACATCAATACTTGGAGAGGAAATATTAAATAAAGATTATAAAAAAATTATTATTAAAATTGCATTTAACCCATTAACAGAAAAATTCGAAGTATTAAATCCTGCAATTTCTAAAGATTCTAGTTGGATACCCAATATTGGGCCCATCATTACAGGACAAACAAGATTAACTGCTGCAATAAATGAGTATTGTAATAAAAATCCTAAAGCTGATAGAAATCAGATAGAAGATTCATTAGAAAGCTTAAAAGAAGTTATTAAAAAGCAGATTGGTCTTATTGAATTAGAACATAATCTAGACATTGAAACCATAACTGAAATTTTTATTAGAATAAATTCTGAAGGAGTACCTCTAAGTCAAGCTGATTTTGCCATGTCGAAAATAGCAGTAAATGAAACTTATGAAGGTTCTATATTAAGAAAATGTATTGATTATTCATGTCATTTAATGATATCTCCTGAATTTTATACAACTATTAGGGATGTTGACAAAGATTTTGCAGAATCCGAATATTTCCAAAAAATTTCTTGGTTAAAAAATGAAAGTGATGATCTCTATGACCCCAGTTACAAGGATCTATTAAGGGTTGCCTTTACTTCTGAATTTAATAGGGGTAAACTTGCAGATTTAGTTAGTTTATTATCTGGAAGAAATTTTGAACTAAGAACTTATGAGGAAGAAATTGTAAAGGATTCTTTCGCATTACTCAAAAAAGGTATTTTAAATTTTATCAATGAGACAAATTTTAAAAGATTTTTGATGATAATTAAATCTGCTGGATTTATTTCACCCAATCTTATTAGGTCTAAAAACGCATTAAATTTTGCTTACATATTATATCTTAAACTCAGATCTCAAGATTATAATCCATCAGATATAGAAAGATATGTGCGTAAATGGTTTGTATTGAGCATTTTGACTGGTAGGTATTCCGGTTCACCAGAATCTAGATTTGATTTTGACATACGTAACATTGCTAAGAAAAAATTTGAAGAGTTCCTGAATGATGTTGAAAGTGCCGAATTATCCGAAGCTTTTTGGACTGCAGGCCTAGTTCAAAGTTTGAATACTTCTGTTTCTAGCAGCCCTTATTTTAATGTATATTTAGCTACTCAAGTGAAATCAAATGATAAGGGATTTTTATCTAAAGATATTACTGTAAAGGATTTGATAACACATAGGGGAGACATACACCATATCTTCCCAAAAGGATATCTTAAAGATAACAAATTGAAAAGAGGAGAATACAATCAAATCGCTAATTATGTATATATGCAATCAGAAATTAACATAAAAATTGGGAATAAATCACCTAAAAGTTATTTTACAGAATTACTTGAACAATGTGATGGCGGAGAAGTTAAGTATGGTGGAATAAACGAGAAATTAGGACTTCAACAAAATCTGAAAATGAATTGTGTGCCTGAATCAATTTTCAATATGGAAATAAGTGATTATGAGAATTTTTTGAAAGAAAGAAGAAAATTAATATCAATAAAAATTAAAGAATATTATTTTTCACTATAGACAAACCAGAAAATTATAACTGACACTCCAAAAAATAAGGTGAAGTAATAATGAGTCTTAACGAAGCAGACACAAGAGCGAAACTAATTGATCCAACTATCCACAAGATTGGTTGGACTGAAAATCTCATTAGAAGAGAAAAAACTGCTGGAGCAATTGAAGTCATTAATGGTAATCCTAAACGTAAAACTGGAAGAACTGATTATTTATTGTGCTTGCCTGCTAGAGAAGATCAAAACCCACTGCCCATTGCTATAGTAGAAGCAAAGAAAGAGAATGATCCATGTACACTTGGCCTGGACCAGGCAAAAGATTATGCAAAATATCAACACGTTCCTTTCGTATTCTCAACTAACGGTCATTTGTATGCCGTGTATGATTTTTTTAGCGGAAAAATAAAATCTGACATCCCATTAAATGAGTTCCCAGCGCCAAATAAATTAAGAGAATTATATGAAAAGAAAAAAGGCTTTAGTTTAGACTCAGAAGATGCTAAGGCCTTATTAGTACCTTATGCTGGAGGACAATCTGAAAGAAGATATTATCAAGATGCTGCAATTCGAGCAGCATTAGAAAAGATTGCTTCAGGCAATAAAGGGAGTAATAGAGTATTGTTATCTTTAGCTACTGGAGCTGGAAAAACCAGGATAGCTGTTCAATTATTACATAAAATTGCTTTATCTGGTCAACTTAAAAAGGCATTATTTGTATGTGACAGAAATGAGCTTAAAAGGCAAGGATATGGAAGTTTATTTGGTACATTCGGAGACAATGTTGCAGTCGTGGGGAAGAAAAATCCACAGAAAAATGCTAGAATTATTGTAGCTACATACCAATCATTAGGGATAGATGATGAAGGAGATCAATCATTTTTTCTAGATAATTATCCCAAAGATTATTTCAGTCACATCATAATTGATGAGTGTCATAGAAGTGCATGGAATAAGTGGAGTATTGTTTTAACTAACAATACTAAAGCTGTTCAAATTGGATTAACTGCAACTCCAAGGAAAATAGTGGGAGAGAAATCTCCTGAAAGAGACATAGATGAGAAGATAAGTAAGAATAATATCAAGTATTTTGGCGAGCCAGTATATGAATACAGTTATATCCAAGGTCAAGAAGACGGTTACTTGGCAGCTTTGGAGTTAATTAAAAGAAAAGTAACAATTGATGATTTGTGGCTGACAAGAGAAGAATTGCTTAAAAAAGGAATTAAAAACAAAAAAACTGGAAAATTGTTAACGGATAATGAAATCAAGGAAATATATACTAAAAAGAATTTTGATAAGGAATTGGTATTGCCTGACAGAAGAAAAGCTATGATTAATGATCTTATTAAGAACTTGGAGGATACTGGAGGACTTAAGCAAAAAACAATAATATTTTGCGTAAATGATCTTCATGCACATGATGTTGCTAATGATATTCATAATATTGCGGTGGATAAAGGATATAGAGATACTAAAAAACTAGTTTTCAAATTTACACAAAAGGGTGTGGATGCAGGAACACTTGGTGAAAGTCAAGAAACATTAATGGGTAATATGAGGGGCAGTAAAAGCTCCCATTTTATTGCAACAACCGTTGAATTGTTAACAACCGGTGTTGATTTACCTTGTGTTGCTAACATTGTCTTCTTTAGTTACGTTTCCTCGCCTATTCAATTTTATCAAATGTTTGGAAGAGGAACGAGAATTGACACTGTTTTTGATAAGTTCATGTTTAGGATTTATGATTATACTAATGCAAGTAGATTATTTGGAAAAGAATTTATTTCAATAGCAAGAGATAAGCCGTCTAAACCATCAAAGAAAAAGAAAGAATTAGTTATTGGAGAAGCATCAGGATTTTATGTTAAAGTTAAAGATGAAGGCATATTTATCATAATGAAAGATAAAGAAACTGGAAAAGAGAGACCAGTACCAGTTGAAGAATATCAAGCAGATCTCGCTGTTAGATTGGTAAAAGAAGCACACAATATTGATTTACTACGTGAGATGTGGATAAACCCAGATTCTAGAAAACATTTAGTTAATGCCTTACCTGGAGGAGAACAAGGTGCAAATTTACTTAGAAATATTTTAAAATTAGAAAATTGTGATTTATTTGATTTATTCGCTAATGTGGGATTTGGAATTGACCCAAAAACTAGAAAAGATAGAGTTATTGGATTTGAGTATAAGAATTCTGATTGGTTAAATTCATTACCTACTGATGCTGCATCCGTTATTAAGGAAATTGCAAAACAATTCAGTAAAGAAGGCATTGAAGAATTGGAGAATGATGACATTTGGAATGTTCCGAGTGTAAAAAGAGCTGGCGGTTATAAATCGGTAGAAAAGTTTACAGATGACATTAAATCATTAATAGTTGATGTTAAGAAGAGGATTTTAGCAGCATGAAACAAGAACTAGTTCTTAAAAAGAATTTTCCAGAAGGGTGGAAATGGAGTATTCTTGGGGAAATTGCTACTTACTATAATGGTAGGGGCTTCAAGTCTGGAGAATGGAGCAAAGAGGGATTACCAATAATTCGTATTCAAAATTTAACCAAGACTACAGATCACTATAACTATTATAATGGTCCATACGATAAAAATTATCATGTTAAAAATGGAGATCTTTTGCTAGCTTGGTCTGCAACTCTAGATATATTTGTTTGGGATTCTTCAGATGCCTTATTAAATCAGCATATTTTCAAGATTGAGGTTGATAATTCCAAAATTGAAAAGAAATATTTTTTTTACTATATAAAACAAATAATTGAAAAAATTAAACAACAAATTCATGGAGGGGGAATGAAGCATATTACTAAGAGTAAATTATTATCCATCCCCATAGTCCTACCCCAAATTAAAGATCAACAAATAATAGTCTCAAAACTTGATAAACAAATGAAAGAAATTGAAATGATGAAGAAAGCATCTAACACTCTAAAGGAATATTTGGAAGAGTCACTTTACAGCTTTGTTGAAAGTATATTTGAGAATAAATTTGAAGAAATGAAATTAGATGAACTTATTGATTTCGTAAAAAGTGGTATATCGCGAAAATTTGAAACAACAAATGTAGGGGTTCCAGTTATGAGATCAACTAATATAAAGATTAAAACTTCATCCATAAACTTAGATGATATCAGATATTGGTATTGGGACGATACTAAAGGGGACGATACCAAGAAATATCTGCTTGATCAGGGAGATATATTACTCAATTTTATCAATAGCCCTGCACAGATTGGAAAGGTTTGTATATATAGATCTGAGTTTAAGGATTGTATTTACACTACCAATTCATTTAGGATAAAGTTTGATCAAAGGAAATTACTTCATAAATTTTTTAGAATATTCTCTTTGAGTAAATATTACAGAAAGCAAATTGAAGCCACCACAAAAAGAGCAGTAAACCAGGCCAGTTTTACTCAGAAGGACTTAAGAAATATTAAGATTCCGCTTCCCTCCGTAGAGTTACAAGAAAATTATATTTTCAAATTCGAATTAATTGAAACGGAACTTCAAAACATTATAAAATCGTTTCAAATCTCCAGTGAAGCAATATTACTACTCCAATCATCAATCTTAAACGAAGTATTCGGAAAATACGAAATTCCTGAGGAGGCATAATGAAAAACGGATTAAACAATCAATCAAGCATGAATTCTTACATTAAATCAATTTGTGACATTATGCGTAGAGATAGAACCAAAGGAGCAATGCAGTATATTCCAGAACTTACATGGATGATGTTTCTTAGAATATTAGATGAAAAAGAGCTTAATGAAGAAAAAAGAAGAAAATCAGTTGGAAAATCATTCACATCTTCATTAAAATTACCCTATAGGTGGAGAGACTGGGGAAGTTCTGAAGGAAAGAAAAGAATAGAACTAACTGAAAAAGGAAAATTAGATGATTTTCTAAATTTTGTTAATAGATACATCAGCCCTGAAGAAATAAAAAAGGGAAAGGAAATGGGTCTTATTCAATATATGAAATCATTTGAAAAAAATCCCAATGCCTCATTAAGACAAAAAATTATTTCTCAAATATTTAGGAATCTAGATCGTACACATTTAGCAATTGAAAGAAATCTATTAGATGTGTTAGACATGGTAGACAAATTAAGCACCGAGTCTATAGATGACACACATCAGTTCCCACTATCACAATTATATGAAGGATTGCTTTTGAAAATGGGCGAAAAGAATAATGATGGTGGACAATTCTTTACACCAAGAGAAGTAATAAGGGCTATGATAAGGGCTGTAAAGCCAAAAATAAAGGTTAAAGGAGAAGATGTTAAATTTTATGATCCCTGTTTTGGAACAGGTGGTTTTTTAGCAGAAACTCATGTTTACTTAACAAATCCAGAGTTATTCGGTAAAGATCTAAACGCTACTGAAATAAAATATTTAAAGCAAAATGCTTTCTGGGGTTTGGATAATAGTGATGATGCTTTTCCAATAGCATTAGCTAATTTAATTCTTCACGATATTGATTATCCTCATTTAGGATTAAAAAACACTCTTAGTGGAAAAGAACAATACATGGAGTTATTTAAAGATGCTCCTGGACAGTTTTATTATATCTTTACTAATCCCCCTTTCGGAGGAAAAGAAGGAGAAGACTCTAGGGTAAATTTTACCTTTAGGACAGGAAATACTCAAATTTTATTCTTGCAACATATTATAGATTCCTTAAAAGATGGTGGAACTTGTGCAATGGTTATTGATGAGGGAGTTTTATTTAGAACTAATGAAATAGCTTTTGTTCAAACTAAAACTAAACTTCTGGAAGAATGTAATTTGTGGTGTATTTTAAGCTTACCTCCAAACATTTTTGTGAATGCTGGAGCAGGAGGTAAGACAAACTTGTTATTTTTTACTAAAGGAAAAAGAACAGAGAAAGTATGGTACTATGATATGTCACATATTAAAGTACTTAAGAGATCTCCATTTACATTAGACAAATTTAATGATTTTTTTACAAGATTATTTTCTAATAATGAAAAAGACAAGATTAGCGATAAAAGTTGGTATGTTGATATTAAATCAATAGAGAAAAAGAATTATGATATTAAGGCGGTTAATCCTAACATTAAAGAAAAGATAATTCCTAAGCCAGAAGATTTGATTAAGATTATTGAGGACTCACAAAAAAAGATTAGTGAAGGTTTAGAAAAATTAAAAGAAATAAAATGAAAATCTCTTTGTGTAAAAAAGTGGATTACTCAATGTTTCATTGGGGCGTTACAGTTCCCAAAGAATTAGAAAAACCATTTTATCAAGGTAAAAAGTTAAAACCCGGAACCCAAAGAAATATAACAATTTTTTGGGATAATAAGCAATATGATGCTAGATTAAGATTAGTAAAGAGGAAAGAATATTCGCATGTTTATCAAATTAGATGGGACAATCATACTGAAATATTAAATAAAGTTAGAAATACGTTCATACATAGTTATGTAATTCTTGAAAGTAAACATGAAAGTCTTAAACAAAAATCTAAAAAGCAGTTTAGGTCTTTTTTTGAAACCGGACAAAGAGAAGTATTGAAAATCACCCCATTAAATAGGAATGTTTTCAAATTTGATACGTATATTAAGATTGACTTGGGATTTAATCAATTATTTGAAAGGTTGGCTAATGAAAATGTTTTTGGATGGATGTTCGGAAAAGAAAAAGAAGAATTTATCCAAACTTCTACTCCTTGGTATTCAATAAAAGAATTAAAAAATCATATTGAGACTAAAAACGTAATATATTACCTTGCTGATACAAAAAATAAAGAACTTTATATTGGAAGTGCGAATGTACTCGGAAATAGAGTCAAGCGAAATCGTTCTGAAATTCCAAATTGGGATAAATTTAGATTTGATGTTATTAGAAATAAATATTCAAAATTTTTAAGAAGAATAGAAAATCATATTATTAGAACTGTAGCGAGTCTAATAAAAAACATACCTTCCTATTCTTCCTTAAATATAAGTTATTATAAATTAAAAAATAAAAAAAGTTTAAAATATTAATTTTTATTTAAAACTACAGTAACTATTGTGAGAAACAATAATATTGTCTAGGATATTTATATTCAATAAATTTCCAGCTTTTTCTAAAGACCTTACAACTTCTCTATCCTCATCACTAGCCTCACAATCACCACTAGGATGATTATGTACTAATATGATTGCATTGGCACTTGCTTTGATTGCTTCTTTGAAGACTTCTCTTGGATGGACTAGACTTGAATTTAGGGTTCCAACTGATATAATTTCATCTTTGATTATTTTATTCTTGCTATCTAGAAATACAGCTATAAAGTACTCTTTTTTCTTGTCTTTTAGTTTTTCCATGTAATGATGAGCAATATCAGAAGCATTAGTAATAACTTTCTCGCAGATCTTACCGGAACAAACACGTTTACTTAATTCAAATGCAGCAATTAATTTAGCAGCTTTTGCTAAACCAATACCTTTTATCTTCATTAGTTCAGTTAAAGACAATGAATTTATCTCATCCAATCCATAAATATTTATTAAATTATTACTTAAATCAATAACATTTTCTCCTAAAGAACCAGTTTCTAATAGTAAAGCTAAAACTTCAGAATCATTTAAACTATCAATTCCTTTACTTTTTAATCTTTCCCTTGGTCTTTGCTCTATAGCAATCTCTTTTAATCTCAAATCTACCGCCTCTTTGCTATTCGCGTTTTATTTCAAACGAGGTTAAGGAATTTAGAGCATTACTCATATATAAGTCTCACGCGTGAATGTCCAGTGGTCAAAGATTTATTTTCAATATAGAAAATAAGCACTGGACATGTGCGCGTAAGCTATTTAAGTGAGTTATAACTAATTATTTGAATATATCTAGGAGATATCCCTAAAAAATGAAAGTTTTACTGGATACTAACATAATAATACACAGAGAAGCTAGTGCCGTTTTTAATGAAGATATTGGCACTTTGTTTGGTTGGCTTGACAAACTTCACTATGAAAAATGCATTCACCAATTAACGATAGATGAAATTGAAAAACATGAAGATAAAAAGGTAGTTGAGACGTTTAAAGTAAAATTAAATAACTATGTCTTATTAAAGACCGAAGCCCCATTAGCACCTTCTGTACAGAAAGTAAGTAAAGCTCAAGACAAAACACCAAACGACTTTAATGATACTCGATTAATTAATGAGTTAGCCAACAACAGAGTAGACTATCTAATATCAGATGACAAAGGAATTCACGAAAAAGCACATATACTTGATATGGATTCTAGAGTATTTACAATAGATTCTTTCCTTGAAAAAGTAACTACAGAAAATCCAGATTTAGTAAATTATAAAACCCTTTCTGTGAAAATATCATACTTTGGAGATGTTAACCTAAAAGATATTTTTTTTGATTCTTTTCGAGAAGACTATAATGGATTCGATGACTGGTTTAATAAAAAATCTAATGATATTGCATACGTCTGTTTAGATTCTGATAATACCCTAGCATTTCTTTATTTAAAGAGGGAGAATGAAGATGAAAATTATATGGATATCACTCCAATTTTCCCAAAGAAAAAAAGACTTAAAATAGGTACTTTCAAAGTAAATCTTAATGGATTCAAACTTGGGGAAAGATTTCTGAAAATCGTTTTTGACAACGCTTTAAAGCAAAATATTGATGAAATCTATGTGACTTTGTTTAATAAGCGACCAGAGCATCAGAGATTAATCAATTTGTTTCTTGAATATGGCTTTAAATATTGGGGTAAAAAAAATACCCCTAGTGGAGAAGAAATAGTCTATGTAAGAAGCTTTGTAAAATCTGTTGATATATCTAATCCAAAATTTACCTTTCCCCATATTTCTTTGAAATCTGACGTGTTTATGGTATCAATTAGACCAGAGTACCATACTAATCTTTTTCCAGATTCAATATTAAGAACAGAATCCCCTCAAGAATTTGAAAAGAATGAAACATTCCGCAATGCTCTAAGTAAAGTTTTTGTTTCTAGATCGTGGGAAAGGAATTTAAAATCAGGAGATATTATTGTGTTCTACAGGACTGGGGGAATCTTTCAAGGAGTGGTTACTACCATAGGAATTGTTGAATCTGTAGTTACGAATATAAAAGATGAAAAAACTTTTATCAATCTATGCAAAAAAAGAAGTGTATTCTCTAATCAAGAATTATCAAAACAATGGAATTATAGTAACTCCAAACCTTTTGTAGTAAACTTTCTTTATGCTTATTCCTTTCCTCACAGAATAAATGGAAAGACACTTCTAGATTTAGGGATAATTAAAGATGTAGAAAGTTTTCCACAAGGCTTTAAACAAATTTCAAGAGATGATTTTGAAAAAATATTATCCAATACTAACACTGATAATAATATAATTGTTAGATAAAAATATTTAAATCGAAATATTAATAAATAATAAATTTAAGTTGTGTGCTATGGCTAAATTATTCTCTATAAAAGAAAAATATTCTGATAGAATTTATTCAAAGGAAAAATTAGTTGAGTTTAGAAGGCAGAATGTGAATATTGATAAAGGGGAATTTTGTTTAATTTATACTAGTTCTCCTGTAAAAAAGATAACTGGTTACTTCATTGTAAAAGAGAAGATTAGAACATCCATAAGGAAATTATGGGAACTGACAAAGGAATTTGCAGGAATTTCATATAAAGAATTTAAAGAATATTTTAAGGAATGCAAATTAGGTACTGCTATTGTATTTAAAAAAATTCACAAATTCACAAAAACTTTGGGACTAGATGAATTGCGCAAAAAAGTAGCTTTTAGACCACCACAATCATATTGTAATTTGAATAGATTGTTAATAGAACTATATTGCAGTTTCATTCCTCAGAAACAGTTGAGTATGTTTACTCATTTCAAGGAATAATTAATTTGTTTTACTCCATTTTTCTCCACCACCACACCTCCTAATTTTTTCTTTTGTCCATATAATAACCAGCGATATCAGAAGCATTAGTAATAACTTTCTCGCAGATCTTACCAGAACAAACACGTTTACTTAATTCAAATGCAGCGATTAATTTAGAAGCTTTAGCTATTCCAATACCTTTTATCTTCATCAGTTCAGTTAAAGACAATGAATTTATCTCATCCATTCCAAAAATATTTATTAAATTATTACTTAAATCAATAACATTCTCTCCTAAAGAACCAGTTTCTAATACTAAAGCTAAAACTTCAGAATCATTTAAGCTATCAATTCCTTTACTCTTTAACCTTTCACGTGGTCTTTGGTCTAATGCAATCTCTTTTAATCTCATTTTAAACTTTACAAGAATTCTTTTGGGCTTAATATCTCAATGCCTTTATATTTTCTTAATTTTAATAAATGACTGTCTCCAGATACTATATTTGCATTAACCGTAAGCGCGCAATTGATGAATTTGTTATCTTCTGGGTCTTCAATTATTACTTTTTCATCAAATTTTGGGATTATAATTATAGATTTTTCAATAAAACCTTTTATTAAAAAGTCTTTATCCTTTTCTGTTACTGCTTTTTTGATATGATTCTTCTCAAATACTCCTCTAACCTCTTCAATGATATCATAAGTAGTGTAATTTATTATTTTACCGGCAGCCACCAGCCTGATTAATTGAGCAGGTGCTCCATTTTCATTGATTGAAGCAGATATTAATATATTTGTATCAAGAACTACGCTTCTGTCTTCTATATTCATGTATTTCAGCCTCTATTTGAGCTGAAGACATCTTTTTAGTCCTTTTCCTGATCCGATTGAATTCTTCAATCCAGGCTTTTGAATCAAATTTCTTCATCACAATGGTGTCCTTATCAAGAGCATCCACTACAAAAACTGTATCGGTATCAGCATGAATCTGTTCACGCACCTCTTTAGGTATTATGATCTGACCTCTTTCTGACATCTTAGCTGTTTCCATATTAATCACCAAGTTATAGTACGTTTTACGTATTTATAAACTTTTCGTAAAAATACGTTAAATACTTGGTTAATTATTATAATGTATTACTCCTTTATAAACCTCACGCGAAGATGTCCAGTGCTATATGAGCAATGTCCAGTGGTATTAAGAGAAAAACTTTGACCTAACTTTAGTTATACCCCTATCCCAACATCCCCAAATTCAATATATTCTTCCAGCTTTTGCCGGAATCGGTAGAACAACCATTAATAAAAATAATAAAAAATAACAATACAAAAATCCAACAATCTTTTTTTGATTTCAAATTTCACCTTACATAAATTTTATACCCTTCTTCAGGAAATGTTTTAGGACAGCTACCTTCACCGTAAAATATGCCAAGTTCTGTTTCTGAAAGTAATTTTATGAATAAATGCTTTCTGTTAGAAATTTTATTATCAAAATATACATCATCAAAATAGCAAGCTGATTGCCCTACTGTAACATCAACAGGATCTGTAGGTACTTGATCTACATATGTTTGATCTCTACCCCTACCAACACCGATCCAATTCACATTACCAGTTATACCAGCAGCAATTTCAAGTCGGTATTCATATGTTTCATCTGTTCCAGAATCTAAATACCAATATCCAGAAGCTGTTCCAACAATATCTCGAGAAACATCAGGGCATTCAGATGCAGGCATTATTCTATTACCTGTACCTAAAAGATCCAAGTATTCTTTTTTCATATCATCTGGAAAGAAATCATATGGACATAGTGCTGGTACATTTTTCGAGGTTGGACCCGGTGGAATATGCCGAGTAGGGTTTGCCATCTTGTTTTTGTGTGTTACATCATATACGCCAAAATCCCAATTTCTTGCCTGCAGTGTTCCTTCTGAGTATGCAATCAAATCTCCAGCTTGAATAAAAACTGACGATGTCGCCAGATCCGGCGCTCCCATAAAAGGCTGAGGTTCTTTTGGTGATACTGCTTTAATCTTCGGAATTGGGTCTATAACATGATCAAAATAGTAAAAGAAATTATCATTTACCCTAAAAACCAGTTTATATTCTGGGACACCATCACCTCTTTCATGATAAAAAGTTACCTCAAAAAATTCTGCATCAGCTGGGGCATAGACTGCAACTCTAGGTACACCCTGCTTGAGCCCAAGGTAACTATGGTAACTATGTGGTGGGAGTAAAGGAGGTATGATGTATGCAATTTTGCTTAAATCGGTAATATGGTGTGTGAACACAGGCGGAGGTTGTCCTGGGATTTTTTTCTGTTCTTCTTCATTTAGTTGTTCCGGTAGATATGGTTCCTTTGGTTCTTCAATCTTTTCCTTTTCTGCAACTTCTTCCTTGATGATTGGGGTTGCTATTTCTTGTTGGAGTTCTTCAACTATCTCTTCAGGAGCACAACCAGAAATAAAAATAATTGCAATAACTATTACTAAAATCCAAATTGTTTGTTTTGATTCCATAATTCACTTAATTAAAATCATAATCAAAATCACCAGAACCACCTAACCTAGGATCACTTAAATATAAAGGTAGAATTTCACATCTTCCTGAATCTATATCTTCTTTACTAATTTCTCTGTCTAGTTTTCCATCACAAATAAAAACAGATCTACCAACACCACATAAATTAAAGGTTTTATCTGCTTCTTCGCTATAATAATAATGAAATGGCAGAATTTCAGGTGGAAACATTCTTTTAATACTTGCATCTGGGTCATCAG
Source organism: Nanobdellota archaeon (assembly GCA_022564635.1). Taxonomy (GTDB): domain Archaea; phylum Nanobdellota; class Nanobdellia; order Woesearchaeales; family GW2011-AR4; genus JACPJP01. Next base: position 29,097 of record JADFLA010000005.1, read on the forward strand.
TATATACAAGCTCAACATCCGGAAAATCATCTAAAATCTGTTTCGAAGAACCAGCTTCATGTAAATTATCATAAGCTATTTCCAAACGTTTTTCTAAAGTTTTTCCATTTATTATTTTCGGCTCAGGTTTGGTTGGCTCAACTACCTCTGGTTCTTGTACTTCTTCAACAATTTCAGGCTCTGGAACTGTTTCCTCAGCAATAGGCTCTGTTTCAAATGACTCTTCTTCTACTTCTGGGGTTTCTTCTATAATCTCAGGTTCTTCTGGTATTTCTTCAACCTCAGAAATTTGAGTAGTACATCCAATGACCACAAAAGAAAATATCAAAATTAATACTAGCCTCTTTTCCATAAGTTAGTCATTAAATTTAGTTTTTATAAAATTATTGTTCACAACCCAAAACTATCAGAAAATTCTTTTATTCTTTCAAACTCTGTTAAAAAATTATAGCCTTGTTCTTTCATTATAAACGTCTTTCTGCCTTTTACTAGTTGTTCTTCAATCATCCCCTTTTCCATGAGTATATTTACGTATTCCTTTAATTTTGCATGGGATAGATTAGATCTATACAAAAGATGGGTTGGTTTGATTTTACCTTCTTTATTTTGGATAGACCTAAGGATATCAGCAATTATCTCTAATTTTCCACGTCTTTTTACGATCATTTTACATGTCTTTTTGGTTTTTTCTTAAAAATTAGTATAAACGGTATTAGGAGATATACAAATCCAAGTAATTGAATTAACTCCGCTAACACATAAATACTTCTTGAATATATCACAAAAACAAAAAAAACTTGAGAAACCAAAAGTATGCCAAAAGCAATTACTACAAATCTTGCTTTCTCAGTTTTAATTTCTCTATAGTTATTGTAATAAGAATAGGTTATAAGCAAAAGAAGAACAAATGATGTAACATAAAATAACTGATAATGTACAACACTAATCCAGGTTGCAAGAAATACAAAATAAACCAAAAGCGCAATAACTCTTTGATTTTTCCAAGTAAGCCTTGAAATTATTAGAAATAAAATCATAAATCCAAGCAGCATAAAGAAAAAATGTATAATTAATGCAATTGCGTTAATGTTATATGGAGTTAAACTGGTAAATGTTTGATGAATTGAGCTTCCAAGTGCAGATCTTGTAATTGATGGCTTATAAATTGCCAGAGTTCCCATAATTTTTGCTATAAATGCAATGGTTAGAGACAAAAAAGCAGTGCTAAAGTATAGATATTTGTTTTCCTTTGTTAATTTGAAGCATTTATAACTATAGTATACAAGCAATACACTAACTATTATAGCTATTAAATCAATAATAGAATCAAATCCATAGAACCATTTTGGGCCAAATAAATAAGAAGGAATCCCATAGGGTATAGTACCAAACACCATAACTTAAAGAGTGTTTTTCCCTTTATAAACTTTATGCATCTTAGTTCTGTATTAACTGTTCATAATGATTAATAAAGACCTATGTTATACTAATATATCGAACTAACACCACCAAAAAGTTTTTTTGGTTAAAAATCAAGAGCAAGCTTTTCGACACCTCTTTTTGCTTGCTCTTGATAATATTTATATGAAAAACAAGCCATTACCCTCTTTTTGGCTTGTTTTTATTTTTTATAGCATGTTCCTTTCTTATTTTTATATAAAAATTCATAACCGAACCCTATTATCAATACGGCCAAGATCATTACATTAAGTATATTCCCAATGTCAATTATTTCTAATATACCCAGTAAAGCTAAAATTCCAACCAATAAAAAACCATAACCAGTTATTTGACAATGAACCCTGCCACACACCTTATAATTATAGAGGCATAAACCTCCAATTACAAAGAAGAAAATTATCAATAGTATATTTCTTAAGTTACCTGGTAAAAAATTAATTACTGTTATGATTACTGCTATGAGAATAAATACCCACAAACAATATTTGCCTGCAAAAATATCCTTCAAAATACTCACCTTCAAATTTAAAACTAATAAAATATATAAATAATGACATTTTTTATCAGATAAATTATTGTCAAGGAGGAAAAATGGTAGAATTAAAGTGTGGATGCCAAGTTACAGAAGAAGGTAAATTCATTGTTGGAGAGAATTGCAAGAACAATGAATGCAAAGAATGTAATACAATATCAGAGTTACATCCTTTTGGAGAAAATAGATTATAAATATGGATGAATTTTATTTACAGAAAAAAAATTAAAAAAAGAATTCTCAATTCAATAAATTTTGACTAATCTTTACTTTCAGTACTTTCTGAACTCTCAGAACTTTCTTTACTATCTGAGCCACCTTTTGCAACATTAACTGCTTTTGGGCCTCTGTCTCCTTCTTCTACATCAAAGGTAACAGCGTCATTTTCATTTAATTGAACGCCCTCAGCTAATCCAGTCTTATGGACAAAATACTCTTTTCCATCCTCTCCTGCTATAAATCCAAATCCCTTCCCCTCATTAAAAAATTTTACTGTTCCATTCATTTTATTCCTCCATATTTAATTTAATCTCAGATTTATCTTGTAATATTTAAACATTCCTAAAAAAACCAGCCTTTAATACAATATCCCAACAACAATCCCTTCTACATCCTTAAATCTTACCTTATCAGGATCTTCCTTGTAAAAATTGTCCCCTTTAGTTGTAAAGTAAACACCATTTTCATCCTTGCCAATATCAACAACCCTGTGTACAAAAGCATAATCATAACCATCTACATCATAAGCTATAATATCCCCAATATTAATATCACTGGCATATTTAGGCTTTATCTCAATGGTTGTTGTCCCTTTATCAATTAAAGGGTCCATTGAGTTGCTGTCAATGAAACTTCTCCATTTAGCATTTTTAATGTCTATCCTTACACTATTACTAAATACATTTACATCTGAATCTTGAATTCTATCAACAGGAGATGGTCTTTCTTCACCAAGCAACCTTTTCTCCTTATAAACTATCTTTTCTCTTTCAACGTATTTCGTCACAAAAACTTTCTCTTTTATAGTACGGCCTGTCATAAGGGGCACTTTATTCTCATTGCCATTCTGAATATACAGTGTTTCTGTACATACGGTTTCTAATCCATCCTCTACACATACCTCTTCCTTGAAAAACTTCAGATTACCCTCTATTTTAACATCATTAGAACTATCTTCTATATAGCTAAGACTAACTAAAGCCAGCATAGTTCCGACTATAGCCAGCACTAAAACAAGACCTAAAATAAGCAATTTCATAGTATATTCTATAGGGTGGGTAGTATATAAATGTTTCTATTTTGTTGTTACTTTTAAATAGTAAAATAATGGAAAGGTTTATAAATGAGTTTACATACATATTCTTAAAATGCGCAAAAGAAATTCTAGGGCTAGTAATAGAAGAACAAGACGTAATAGAGTGGGAAGTAATCCCAGTCTTGTGCAAAAAATAAATAGTATGTCAAACACTAAAAAAATCATTGGTGCAGCAACAATTGTAACTGTTTTAGCTGCTGGTGCTGCTGGTGTATTAGCGGGTATGTATTCTAATAATAATGAAATAGATTCTTCTTACTCTTCAGTCATCGAAGACCCTAGAGAAATTGGTGATGGAAACGTAACTTTTCAAGGTGTATTAGATAAAAGAGTTTCAGCTGAAGATTATTTAAATCATCTAAGTTCTACTATGCCAGAAATTCTTGAAGCTAAAAAAGAAGGATTTCTTCAAGGCATATATTATGATCCAAGCGACAAGCAATTGGAAAAAATTGCTTTACAGCATTTTGCAAATATAGATATGCCTATTGATGGAGACTTTCAAGCTTTTTTGGAATCTATAATTGACTATTCAAATACTATGAGAACACGAAAAACAAATCGAATCTCTACTGTTAGGGAAGGCTTAAGTGGTAAAGGAAATTATTCCTTTATGTTAGTATGGCCAACTGTATTTAAAAAAGGGAATTTTGTCAAAGAAGAAGATTTTCGTCTTGCCATGAGACATGAGTTATTTCACACAAGAGATGCCTTTTATGGAATTAGTTATGATGGAGTGTTAATTGATGATACTAAACTATCTGATAATTTTTTAGTTAATCTAGGAGAACTTCGGGCTACTGCCGTAGAAATTGAATATATTCTTAATCACCCTAATGAAATCAGTCCTGAATATACCTCTAATCGCTTAAATATTTTTGTTAAATGGCGAGATAATATGTGTCCAATAAATGAATACGAGACTGAAATAAAGAAAAAACAACTTGCAGAACTTCCAATATCGGTTACTGTCAAAGGAAATTCTTTGAGAGGATACTTTAAAGATTCAGAAAAATTTGTTGAAGCAAAATACACTAAACATAAAATTCCAAATTATTGTCTAAAATAAATATAACAATGAGCCCGGAGGGATTTGAACCCCCATTTCCTGGTCCGAGGCCAAGTGTGCGATCCAGGTTACACCACGGGCCCTTAAACAACAATTTATTATTTTGATTTATAAACATTCCCTAATTTTTCAATATATTTATAATACAATTACTTTTAACTCTCCTCATGAATTACAAACAAATATTGAAAGAACTGTACAGCTTAGAGAACATAAAATTCACACAAACTCTTGTAAACATGAGTTTATTATTAAGAAAGTTAGACAATCCGCATAATAAACTAAAATACATTCATGTTGCTGGAACTAATGGAAAAGGCTCTGTTTGTGCGATGATTTCTTACATTTTAATAAATGCTGGCTATAAGGTTGGAATGTACACAAGCCCTCATTTAAAAAAATTTAATGAAAGGATAAGAATAAATAATAAATTAATTTCAGATAAAGACATAGTTAAATATTATTTAAGAATTAGGAATTGTAAAACAAAATGTACTTTTTTTGAAATAACAACTGCAATGGCTTTTCTTTATTTTAATGATAAAAAAGTAGATTTTGTTGTTTTGGAAACTGGCCTTGGAGGAAGATTAGACTCCACTAATGTCATTACACCATTAATTTCTATAATAACTAATGTTGCGTTTGAGCATACCGAATATTTGGGAAATAAAATAGAAAAAATAGCATATGAAAAAGCAGGAATTATTAAAAAAAAAATTCCTGTTGTTACGGCAGCTGAGGGCATTGCTTTAGCTACAATTAAAAAAATTTCCAATAAAGAAAATTCAAAGTCAATTATAATTAATAGAAATAAAATAAAAATTTATTGCAATAAAAATAGTATAAGATTTGATATTGATAATCATAAAAACCTAAAATTGAAGAATTTAAATGGAAGTTTCCAAATTGAAAATGCAGCGATTGCAGTAAAAGCAATAGAGATATTAAACAATAATAAGAAAATTAAAATCAATAAAACAAATATAATCAATGGTCTAAAAAATGCCAAATGGCCCGGAAGATTCCAGTTCATTAGAAAAAATATATTAATAGATTGTGCACATAATCCAAACAGTTTCAAAATTTTATTCAATGAATTAAAATATATTGATTATAATAAATTAATCTTAGTGGTTGGTTTTTCTAATGATAAAGACATAAGAACAATATCAAAAATAATAAAACCATTAGCAGATAAGATAATAATTACAAAATCAAATAATGAAAGAGCTTTTAGTCCAATTACAATTAAAAAATATTTCAATAAAAACTCAATAATTATAAAAAATCCTAAAAAAGCATTAATATATGCAAAGAAGGTTGTAACAAAAAATGATTTAATTTTAATTACTGGATCGATATTTTTGCTTGGAGAAATAATATAACCAAAACACTTATATATATTGAATATATATGGTATATGGGTGATATATATATGGTCCAAGCTATGATTAACATATCAAAACAAACAAATCAGATATTAAATATTGTAAAGGCTAGACATAATTTAAAAGATAAGTCAGATGCAATAGAAAGAGTTGTTTTGGACTATGGAGAAAATATGTTAGAACCTGAATTAAGACCTGAATTCATCGAGAAAATTAGGAAAAGACAATCCGAACCTACTGTAAAGATTAAAGACTTCAGAAAACATTTTGGTTTGGATTAAAAATGTACTCTTATGAATTAAGAAAAAGTGTAGAAAAAATATTCTTTAAATTATCAAAGAAAAACCCGAAACAATTGGACATTATTGAAAAGAAAATTCAAGAGGTCAGAAAAAATCCATACCACTACAAAAATCTCAGAAAACCTTTGCAACATCTCAAAAGAGTTCATATTGATAAAAGTTTTGTTCTTGCAGTTTCAGTAGACGAAAAAAATAAAAATGTTATATTTGAAGACTATGACCATCATGATAATATTTACAAATAAAGAATGAAAAAAAACTGGAAATATGAAATAGCCAGAGACAGCATGGCCTTTGGCAGCATTCTTTTTTATTTAATCGTATTAGTAAGATCATTGATAGGTGAATATTTAGTTTTTGTTTACCAGCTTTTGATTGCTTTAATAATTTTAATCATATCCTCATTTATCATAAAAAATGCAAACCATCATTTAGCAAGAGCATTTGTTTTAGTGGTATTCACAAGCCTCTTCTACAAAGATAATTTTTACACTATATTTGCAGGACTTCTTTGGATTTTCATGATAGGCTCTGCATTTTACATAAAAGAAAACAAGAAATCAATATATAAAGGTATAGTTTTAGGGATAATTGCTGCTTTGGTAAGTTATTATTTGAGTTTGGTTGTAGGTTAAATTATATTACAAACTTATCTCAATCTTACCTTTCTCTAAATAAGGATGCACTTTCAGCTTTTCTTAGGATCATTTAAATTAAATGCCTCTGTCATGTCATTGGGAAAAGTCATACCCCGGCTATGTCCGATTCTTATTGGCTTCTTAATGTACTCTTTTTCTAGTTTTTTGGCTTTTAATTTATTAATAGAGGCTGAAGGAGAAAAAAGAAATTATGTAGATGCTATTAAGGTTGAGGAGAAAGTAAAAGATAAATTTAAATATTCCAAATACTAGAATCTCTTTATGGCTATTCGGAAGATGATGAGTGAGGCTGATAAGAAGAAATTTGAAGAGGAAATTATAAAAAATATGAGGCTGAGCATAAAGGGGAAGGAAAGAGAATTTTCTCTGATGAGATCCTAAGGAAGTTAAAGGTTTTAGCTCCTTTCGATATTGCGATTGTAATTATTGCATCTCTAATATTTATTTACTTGAATGGAATACAATACTTTGTTACTTTAATGCTTTATGAAATTATCTAGGTGACTCTGTTGACATCTATAATTTCTTCGTTTATTAAGACTAAATAGGATTATAACTCAACATCCAAAACCTTGCTAATTTCATCTTTGATCCTTTTCTCAAAATCTGGATTGGTTTCTCCTTCTTGTTTTTCGGTGCTTAGAGTTTGCATTAATTCCTTAATTAATGCCTCTTCTTTATTAGCATCAATATCTTTTAGTTTAATTTGTCCTAGATGCTCCTTGATTATCGCTGCTTCTGCATCCTCTGTTGATTTAGTGTCTATTTTGATTTCCTCAAATTCTTTTGTTGTTAAGGCATTTGTATTTTTCATGACAAAATAAGCTGATTTGTCATAAAGTTGTGTAAAAATTTCTTTGTAATCAATATCATGCGGTTTTCCTGAACTTAGAGAGCCAAATAATCTTATTAGAACAATAGTGTCATTGAATTCTTTGTCCTCAATTCCATTAATTATTTCATCGTAAATTTGTTCTGGATTTTTTCCATCACAATTTAGAATAATTTTATAGATATTATAAACTTGAATTGATTCCCATCTCAATTTATCATTATCCATTATATAGAATCCACCGGTTTCTAATTTTTCCAGTTCTGAGAATGAGTTTGGAAATAAGGGACCGGGGTAAGCAATTGTTCCATATCCATCAATTTTAGTATCTTTAACAATATGCACATGACCACCTGCATAGTAATTAAAGTTTTTAGGTAATAAGGATAAAGGTTGTGTTATTATATTTCCCATGTCTTCTGGCTTTAATTCATCAATTCCAGAATGGAACATGAATATTTTGTAGCCATCTTCTTGTTCTAAATTTTCTGTTATCAAATTTTCATAATATTTTTTTTCTAATGAATAACGCTTACCTAACATACCTGTTATTTTTGCCCCTGTTTTTTTGTCAATAGTAAAGTTTAGCTTTAATTTCCCGTCTATTTCTTCTCCTTTTACTACATTAATAAATAATCCTGCTTGCTCTAGAACATCAAGCATTGTTTTTCCCGATGGGGAATAATCATGACTTCCCGGTATAATGTAAACAGGAATATTTTTATCATTTAATTTTTTGAAAATACTTACTGCTGATTTTAAATTATCAATTCTTGGTAATGATGTGTTGAATAAATCTCCAGAGATAAGGATAAAGTCTACATTTTCCTCCATGCATTTGTCTGCTGCTTTTTGGAAAGCTATTGTGGAAATATCTTTTAGCTTAGGATCTCTCCAAGAGCCTATGTGACAGTCTGCCATATGAGCGAATTTCATAATTAGGAGAAAATCAAGTTTAATTTAAATAATTAATCAAAAAATATTGATAATTCTTTATTTTTAATTAATGCTAATTTTTACTCTCCCCAAATATCAGTTTTAATTTGCTCTTTTTTTGCTCCTAAGTTTTCAAGCATTTCTATTTTTGCTTTGATGAATTCCAAAGGACCACAAAGATAATATAAGCTGTTTTCAATATCTTCTATATTTTGTTTTAATAACTCAATATCTATTCTTCCTGTTCTTCCAGACCAATTATGTTCTTCTAAAGGTCTTGTTATTGTTATAGTGTAATTGAGATTTGGGTTTTGCTCTTTAATTTTTTTTAATTCTTCACTATAAACAATATGATTTGGAGTTTTTATACTGTAAAGGAAATTTATTTTATTTGGAAGCTTTTTGTCATTGCAGTACCTTATTATGCTCATTAATGGAGTAATTCCTAGGCCACCACCTATTAAAACAAGATTATTCTTCATAGTTTCATTGAAATAGAATTTTCCGTAAGGTCCTTTAAATATTAAGAAATCATTAACTTTACTTTTGAACAATTTGTCTGTAAATTGACCTACTAAATCCATTGTAATGTAAATATAATTTTTTTGTGTTGGACTGGAAGCTATTGAATAGGCTCTTTGGAATGTTTTATTGTCTTCAAACCTTATCATAAAAAACTGTCCAGGGTAAAAAGCAATTTCATTTCCATTTGGGATTTGAACACGGAATGTTTTTGTATCCGGAGCTTCATCTATGATTTCAATTATTTTGAGTTTATGGTCTTGGATGGTTTGTTGCATTTTTATAGGTAATAAAGAAAAATATATCAACTTTTAAATGTTTTTATTATTAAATTTTTATTCAAAATTTATTAATAGGGTAATTAAAAGTAGATTTTATGTATTCCTATAAAATTCTTACCATATATGATTATAGTAAATAATGAGAAATTAGAAAGTATAGTTGCAAGAGTTAAAAAATAATGCCATAACAAAAAGAGAATAACAGCGACGATAACTGCTTAATAAAAGCTAAGAAAAGATAGACACAAAAAACCCACGAAATCTTGTGGAGATGGTCTTACTTAATCCTTACACACTCCAAATTCCTAGGAGCCACTGTTTCCAAGCGAAAATTCTTATGTAAAGCGCTTGCTAAATCTAAACACCTTGAGCTGTCTCCGTGATTGACAATTATTTTTTTAGGTCTTGGCTCGCATTTAGCAACAAAATTAAGCAACTGAGTTCGGTTGCTGTGTCCACTAAACCCTTCTACAGTATGCACTTCCAGTTTAATCTGAACAATCTCACCTTTACCAGAATTGCTTACAGTATATTCTTTTTCTCCTCTTTGTACTCTACGGCCTAATGAACCTTCTCCTTGGTAATTTACAAAAATCATTGAGTTCTTTTTATTGTCAGCTAAATGCCTTAAATACTCAACAGATGGACCTCCTTGCAGCATGCCAGATGTTGCTAGTATAACACATGGTCCGGTATCTTCGATAAGTTGCATCCTCTCCTCTTGGCTTCCTACTCTTTTGAATATTTCCGATAAAAATGGATTTTGATCTTTGTGAAATATTAATTTACGTATGGTATTATTAAGAAATTCAGGATATGCAGTATGTATTGCAGTAACATCCCAAATCAAACCGTCAATATAGACAGGTATTTTATCCATCGTACCATTCCTTACCATGCTCTCGATCACAACCATTATCTCCTGGCTCCTGCCCACTCCCAGCGTAGGTATTAGAACTTTACCTCCTCTTTTTATTGTCTCATGCACAATTTTTTTTAGCTCTTCATCACTTCTCTGTCTCTCTGTTATATTACTTTCCTTACCACCATAAGTAGATTCTAAAAGCAATGTTTCTAAACGAGGAAATACTGTTACAGCTGGATCAAGCAACATTGTTCTACCATATTTCTGGTCACCAGAATAAAGTATATTATGAAGACCATTGCCTACATGCAGATGCACCATAGCAGAACCTAAAATATGCCCTGCATTATACAGCGTTATTCTAATATCTGGTGTTACATCAGTTACCTCATCATACCCCAATGTAATTGTGTGCTTTACCATTTCCTTAATGTCTTCTGTAGTAAATATTGGGTCTTTGCCCTCTGAACGTTGTATTTTTACAAAATCCAGGAGCATCAATGACATAACATCCCTTGTTGGTTCAGTACAGTACACAGGACCTTTGTAGCCATATTTAAAAAGATAAGGTACAAAACCAGAATGGTCAACATGAGCATGGCTTACAATAACCGCATCTAACTCATTTATATCAAACTCAGGAGCTTCCAAATAAGGATATGGATGTTGCTCAGATGCTACATCAACTCCACAATCCAGCAAAACCCTACTTTCAGGTGTTTGTAAAAACAAACAGCTTCGTCCAACTTGGCGTGCACTTCCTAAATAACTTATCCTTATCCACTCTTCCTTTTTTTCCCTTATCCAGCCGTCATAAATTCTATGGCCTACTTTATCCAGAAACTTTCTTCTATAGTCGCTGTTTTTATACAAAACCGCTCTTATTGTTTCTATTAATTTTGACCTTATAGCTGGTTTTCTGTTTATAAATGGAACCCAAAGTGTTTTGCTTCTTATGTCTCTTAAGATAGCACCTTGCTTTCCTATTGCCAAACCAGGCTTTCCCGCTTCTATTATGACCCTTGATCTTTGAGGATCAAAAATTATCTGGTCCACTCCAGCCTCTTCTGGAATTATTTTTTTAATTTCTTTCTCAGCATCCTCCATATCCATCGTAATACTTGGATCAGGTCTTAGCTCTACCCTTTTCTTTATATCGTCAACTATCTTTTTGATAAGCCCATTATTGTTCAGAAAGAAATCCTTATCCTTTGTGTACAGCACAATATTAGCTCCTTCAAAATTTGCTTCGCTTATCTTATCACTAGGCAAATTTTTAAGAATTTCTTTAATTATATCTGTCATTTACATCATCAATTAGTATATTTTAAGAATACATTATTTTTTCAATAATTTTCACATTAAATTTCTATCTTATCTTGCACAATTATTTGTTTAGTCATTATTTTATTTTCAACTTAATCTCATTATTGCACTAAAATACTATTAATAATAGGAAAATTTTCTCTATGTTTTCTTTAAGGAAATTTTTATCTTATTCTGTTTCTTCACAACTAATCTTAAGTTGTGTTTTGCGTTTTAATTTAACTTTAAGCAAAACACCAAATTATTATTTTTTGTTATTTGTTGCGTTTTAGTTATAAAATGTTATTGAACTAAACTCTTAATCAAATAATTCTTATTGCGTTTCAGAACTTTATTGTTTTTTAAGAATACCTTAAACCTCTATTTTAGTCACAATTTCCTTCGATAAAACCTTTTTTACACCATCTTTGGTTATGGTAACAATATCTATACCATCACCTGATGCTACATCTCTCTGCACAGCAGCATTTATGGATTTTACAGCTAATTTAATACCTTCTTCCACACTTACCTTTTTATGGTATAATGTTTCCAAAACACCATAAACCATTACGCTTCCAGAGCCAGAGGTTGTATAATCATCAACAACAACTATGCTGCCATCAGGAGCCAAATCATAAATATGAAACCCCTCTTCATCTTTACCTCCAATTAAAAAATGTGAAATTCCTGGGATTAAGCTTAATTTTCTTATATTATTGTAAACCATCATTGAAAGCAGATTTGCAGCTTCTTTTACCGTACTTTCCCTATCAGTCCTAATCAGCTTTAATTTTAATTCTGCACGTATATATTTCGCCAATAACTGCACATCACTTACAGTACCTGCAACCGTAACAGCTATATTCTCTGTTATATTTAGTATCTTTTCAAATTTCTTATGCGAAATAAGATAACCAGATGTTGCCCTTTTATCTGCTGCTAACACAATACCATCTTTACATTGCAAAGCTAAAGTTGTTGTACCTGTTTTTAATTCCTTATCAACCATTTTTTATCTTCAGAACTCTTATTTTTTGGTTATGCCTATGTTATATTTAAATATTACGTTTTTTGATTGTTAATAAAGTTTGAAACTTTAGTTTTGAATTTTATTAACACCAGAAAATTTCACTATTTTAAATTAATTATGTAATTTTCTCGTTTAAAAATTCAATAAATTACTTTGAAATAAAAAAATTATTAATCTTAAAATAAAGAATTTATATTTATTTCAAACTCTTCTCAAACAAACCATTCAAAGCACTAACAAAATGAGGGCTTTTTATCCATACTCCTGAATCATACTCAGGATCTTTTCCAGCCATAACAAAGAATATTTCCTCATTGTCAATATTTACAAACCTTGCATCATGTTTTGTGCTAAGAACTTCAACATTATGTAAATCAACATTTACATTTGCATTTGTGTAAAATTTAATCTTGACCTTTTTCTTTGACAAATTATCCTTTACTTTTCTTAAAACCTTAACCTTATTCTTTATGCCATCTTCATTTGTAACTATTGTAACAGATTTCTTTGCCCTTAAAAGCATATCTTTCATAAAACTATTAACCTTATTCCTCCCAACAACATAATCTGTTATGTCCTCTACATTAACTTTCTTTATCCCTGTTTTGTGTAACAGTTCCAGTTCTTTGAAAATATCTGTTTCTGATAGCTTCTCTACAGATTCTATTTGCTGCTCTGCATCTTCCTGCAGCTTTTTTTGAACCCTATCCAAAACAGCTTCTGGCTCCACAGCAATATATTTAATTGGCTTTCCTATCTTCATTATAATAAAGCCTTTTTTTTCTAATGACTCAAGAACATCATAACATCTGCTTCTTGGAACTCCGGAAATTACAGCTAGCTCTGATGCAGCCGCAATACCCCTGCTTAACAAAGCAGTCCATATCTTAATCTCATAGATATTAAGCTTAAACCTTTCTCTTAGTTCTTGTATAGATTCCTTTTGCATTAACATATTATAACTAAGAATGAATTACTTATATATAAAGGTTTCTATAATTTTGTTACTTTAGAGTGAGGACACTATAAACTCAATTTTAGATCTGGTAAATCAAAAGCTTCTAATAACATATCCAGAGTTATTGGTTGCCGTTTTTTGCCTGGATTTTTATGACCGTCCATGAAACCTCTTGTAAAGGCTTCTCTGAAATATTCTGGTGCAATACCAATCCCTAAATCTGGATTGTTTAAAGACTGAATTATTGCTTTTAAATCACGTTCTTTAGATGAATTAAATTTGTTTTTTCCTATAAAAACTAATCTCGGGAGTTGATTTTGGATGGCGTTATATTTACATGTATCCTCAAAATCCAACATTCCTATATGCAGATTGCCCCCTCCCTTCAGTAAATACTACATAATTGGCTACATGTAATGGAGACACCTTACTCCAGACAAAATTATCTTCTGTTAACCTTTGCTGGGCTCCTGCCATCAGACCAAGTCCATAAGCAACAGTTGATGCAGCTTCAACATTCTGCACTTCTTGCCTATAAAGCTCATGCAGTCTAGTATCACCTTTTACTCTCATTACAGATGCTGCCAATTCCTCTTGTTTTGAATTATATGGGAATTCATATAACCAAGTCCCCTCTTTAAAAATTGTTAATTTATAGAAACTTTTTTGCCATTCAGGCATTCGATCTGCTTTATACTCTTTACCATAATGAATTATAGCTTCAGGCACATGAAGAACTGGGAATCCTTCTTCGATAAGAATTTCATTATAAGTTTGTGTCCAATTTAATTCATTATCAGCATCTGATATTACTTGTCCTCCAAGAGGATCGTATAAAATATTCATTAAATTACGAGAGGATCTATATAATCCCTCTGTAGTTAAAGCTTGCTCTATTCTACATCCTTTTACTTTATATGAAGGACCATCTTCAACAAATTTTAATAAACCACTTCTCCCCCCACTTCTAACCCCTTCAAAATCATATTCATCACCTTCAGTTATAACCACTGGCTTTACACTTGTGCCTATCTCAGAATTAACTGGTTCAACTCTAACTCCCGGCATATCAGTTAAATCTCTAAATTTAACTGTAGGTCTAGGTACTAATAAGCCATACTCCAAACCTCCGTATTGTTGATGATTGTTTGTATCCATTTTTCCACTATTCCAACTAGAAGATTTAATTGCATATTAATAAAAATAAGTATTTAAATCTTTCTATTTTGTCACATCTTAAAAGTAGTAATATTAAATAATCTGTTCGGATTATTAATTTACAAAAACAAAACATTTAAATAGTTCAGTTTTCTAAATATATAGTAGCGGAACTAAATAATTGAGTAATAATTATTCCGCTACTATATTAGAGAACACAAACTATTTTAATCAATTATTTGTGTTCTCCGCTATATATCAAGGTGATTTGTAATGGGAACAATAACTGTAAATGTTAATGATGAAGCTGAAAAAAAATTTAGGGAAACAGTAAAGGAAAATTTTGGAAAGAATAAAGGTACATTAGGGAAAGCGCTAACACAAGCTATTGAAATGTGGGTAAAGCAATATTCTCATGAGGAAATTGGAAAAAGGCAAATAGCACTAATGAAAAGAGGATTCGATTTGGGAGGCTTTACCGTATCATCAAGAGATGAACTCCATGAACGTTGAACCGCACGAGCGACGAAACCGAACGACCGAAGGGAGTTTTGACGCTTGTTTCGCGAAGTGTGTCGCTTTCGAAGATGAATACTATGGTTGAAAAAGTATTGATAATCGCACTAATTATTTTAAATAGGTGCAATTATCAAATCATGAAAATCAAAGATTTTCAGGATGCCGAAAATCATAACTATTTATATCAATTATTGTGATTTGCGTGCATAATCGGATTTCGTCAATAAAGTGAAATAAATATGAGAATGAATGTAAACCAATCAACGAAATCCTCTATATCCTTTATTGATGCTAATATTCTAGGATATGCATACGAAAGATCAAATCTTCAAAAGCATAACATTGCAGCTCATTTGTTACGACCTTGTTGGCAAACGAAAACAAAATTTGCTTTATCAACTCAAATTTTAGGTGAATTCTTTACCCTCATTACAAAAAAAGTAAAAAAGTCTCTAGATACAAGAATAGCTCAGATTATTATTACTGACATTATTGACCTTCCTTATTGGAAAGTACTTTCCTACAATGAAAAAACAGTTATTATGGCTTTAGATATTGCAAGTAATTTTGGTATGCCTTATTGGGATTCCCTCATAGCAGCAACCATGACTGAACATGATATATCTACTATTTATACTGAAAACATAAAAGATTTTAAAGTGCCTTGGATAAAAGCGATTAGTCCTTTCAAAATACGACTTTAGAATGGATAGTAAAAATTAATAAAGTAGGTAAACACAAATATGAGGCTTATATCAGAGTAAAAGGAAAGAGCCAGAAATTAATATTAAATCAAAATAAAAACCCAAAAAGAAATAATAAAATAAAAAGAGAATATTTAATCCCTTCTTCTTCTAACAACTACAAAAACAATTAAAATAGCAATTATTATAAGTAAAACTTCTCCTGCAACCAAAACAGCTAAAAACGCATTTGATTGGAATAATGATTTTTCTTCTGTTACTGGTAAACTAGGTGCACTTACTATTCCAGCAGTTACTACATCTAGATCAGCTGGCTCTGTTACAACAGGAGGCTGAACAACTACAACTTCTTCTTCTTCCTCTTCCTCAGCAAAAATCTCACATTGAGCTACAACTAACTCAGCAGTTTCAGATTCTGTATCTCTTCCATCATTGAAAGTAACTTTAGATAATATTGGATATATTCCTGGTGCTACATCTTGGTCTACGTTAAAAGTAAAGGTTTTTCTGAATTTGCTATCATCGTCAAAAGGATCATCGCTTAAATCAAAAGTTTCCCTGAAGCTAACCCCTAGTTCAATGTTGGTAATCTCAAGATCTGCATCTTCCTGATCATCAGAGCCAGTATTTATGACAGCAGTTGACAACTGCACAGTTCTACTACATTTAATTTCTGATGGTGTTAATGAATTTCTCAAAAATCTAACCTCGTCATCCTCCTTTTCAACCTCTAGAGTCAAATCCATCTTAACTTCTTGGCTTCCATTTTTCTTTGTATCTCCTTCAACTTCTATTAACACATCAAAAGTATCTTCATCCACTTCTAAGGGAATTTTGAAAGTTATTTTCTTCTTTTCATCTCTGTCTTCCCTTAAATCAAATTCTCTACTTTCCTCTTCTAAGTCATCACCATCGTCAATTCCTTCTATAGTAACAGTAATCACTATGTCCTCTATTTCAACATCATCATCACGGGTAAAGTTATTTGCCACTTCTATAGTGAATGTGACAGTATCGCCTGGAGCTGCTTCCCTATCGATATCATCATCATCTTCCAAGTTTTTATCAGTTTTACTACCAACTTTAACATCAACATCTGTTATGATAAGATGGCCTCCATTTGTATCTTCAGCAACATTATCACCAATTACACCAGATACAATAGGTACTATTAATAGAACTAAAAATAATCCGATTATAACGCTGAATGTTTTATTTAGTATCATTATTTAACCACCTTAACCCTGTGAAATAACAACTAGTATTTAAACTTTTTGTTATTGTACAATGGTAATAGAATTTTGATATTAAGAAATGGTTAAAAAATATAAGCAACAAGACATATATTTAAAATATTTTGGTTAAAAGTTGTAAAGTTCTAAAAACGTTCGATGAATAAATGTAGAATAATATTCTGTATAGTAAAATATTTCGATAGAAATTATTAAAAATAGAAGCAGATTCCCTAAGGTAAATAATTTAAAATAAAATGACACTAAGATATAAAAACGCAGTTTCTCAAGATACTCCAGGCACAATAAATACTCAAGCCATTGCCCAATTAGAGAAATTTGCCGTATACGCTTTAAGTAAATTAGCTGATAATAAATCCAAAGGTGATTTTTTAATAGGTAATGAATATAAAGGTGAGTCTTCAATACGTAATGACGGAAAACGTGAATATCGATTTCAGTACGGGGCCGTCTATAAGATTAGGAGTGGTATAAATTATTTTAAAATACCTCCTGGTAAACTTTCTTTTGAAAAAATGTTTAAAAATAGCGGTCATAGAAATTATGAATCTTACTTGGTAGAAATTGTTACACAAATAGAAAGTGCCCTTAAAGTTAATGGTTTAGAGTCCTTAATTCCCAGTCCTACTCATTAGTATATAAATTCTTAAAGCTGAAGTTTTATTGTTAAAATTATTATATTACTATTGCTGCTGCATAGAAGCATCATCCCAATTATCTGTCCACATAGTACAATGCTTCTTACCTTCCCAATAATAGAAGCAGTTTTTCCCAAATTTTTCCCATCTAACACAACCATTACAACAAGCAGGTATATTTGATTTGTTTTCTTGTTTTGGTTCTAAGTTCGTTTCCATTTTGATATGATATAGTTAGTATATACAGTTAAATATAAAAATCTTATGGTAGCCATGATTTAGGGTTTTTTAATTTTTGCGGTAGATATTTTTCAATAACATAATTTAGGCCCCATTTTGCCAATGCTTGCTGCTCGCTCCTGACTTTCATCTTGTTCATCTGCTCTAAAGCTTTTCGCCATTCTTTATGGTGCCGGATAAAAGGATCATTCTTTAAAGCATCTTTGCCTCTTTTAATGTCAACATCCTTCAATGGATGCGTTGGTAATTTATAGTCAATAATATCTTGGGGAGTTACTCCTAAAAACTTAGCTTGTGGGACACAAAAATATTCATTGATATGAGCGGCATTTCCACTGCCGACTTTTAACGTTCTATATATATTAGCATAACCATACATATCTCCATCTGTAAAAACATAAACAGGTAATTTCTTTGCATCACTTAATCTTCTAATAAATCTTCTTAAAGCGCGAGTTGGAACCCCGCCCATCGAAATCAAAATACAATTAGCTTTTTTCCAATAGTTATGCTTTACTAATCTCTGGAACATACCCGCAGTTTCAATAGCTAAAATAAATTTAGCACTGGTTTCAAACTTCAAGTGTTCCACAGAGGTTGGTATGGAATAAGCGCCTGAACCAAATTTAGTACAATCAATTTTTATTTCCTTACCTGTATCCGGGTCTTTGTCAATCACAATCAACTTACCTGCAATTTCCCCACCTTTCTCTTCTGGTATAAAACCCAGCTGTTCACGATTAACCCCGATCATCGCTTCCAGATCATCCATAACAGTATCTGATTCTGGCTGTTCTTTGAAAGCCGCTTCTGCCCAGTTCTTAGAAATATAATACATCTCTCTTTTTGTTGTAATGTCATCTTCTCTGATGATATTCTTAGCATGTGCCATCATCCTCAATGTCTGCGCAAAAGTTTTAATAGTAGATGCAGTCAAAGTCCTTTCCTTCATTTTTCCCAGCAGTTCGAAGAAGCCGTCTTTTGAATCGTATTTAACATTGCTTAATGATCTCAATGGAGTTACTAATTGTGGCTGCTTTTTGGATAAAATATTTTTGTAAATATCTGTAGCAACATCGTTTATTTGGGCAACTACATTCAAACCTTTACTCTTCGCCTTCATCTTTTCCTACCTCTGCAATTTCTTTGTCATATTCAGGATTGTCAATCTTGATTTCTTCAAGCTTTCCTCTTTGCGTTTCAAGTATTTGCTCTAAAAGAGTCTTCACCTTGGCTTCATCAACTTGTTTTAATCCAAGCAATTCCTTAAGTGCAGCACTTACGTGCGGTATGTATTTTTCAATATAGCTTCTTTTTTGACTTTCAGCATTGATTCTTTTCTTTTTATTTACATATATGCCGAGTTTTCTGCCGCATTCTTGCAATGCAAGCTTAGCTTCTTTGATAATTTCTGGATAATGTGCTATTGCTTCCTTACTTTCTGAAGTAAAAGGGACCCAGACAGAACCAATATGGACTACAAGGGTAACAGGACCAACAGGTAATGCTCCTCTACTCTGGCTTAATCCATAATTCCTCCAGGTAGTGTTAATAACGGACTTTGTTACTGCGCATGCACCTTGTTGATATAATAAAGGAACCCTATTTGCATATCTATAAAGATTCATAGATCCTTCTGCATTTTGTTGGCCACCATAAGCTATTCCTACCTCGACAACAAATGGATTACCTCTATAAACACTAG
>JADFLA010000041.1 GCA_022564635.1 Nanobdellota archaeon
GCAAAGAAGCATTCCCATCCTCTCCAAGATACTCAGTAACATTCTCCCTAGTAAATAAATTAAATGATTTAGCCAAATCCTTGCTTATATTTACAGTCCTAAGCAAAGAAGCATTACCATCCTCTCCCAAATAATCAGTTACATTCTCTCTGTCAAATCCAGTAGAAGCATACTCACTTGAATAATTTGCCTTATTATATGCAGCTTCAAATATTACACTTAAATTACCAGTCCTAAGCAAAGAAGCATTACCATCATCCCCAAGATACTCAGTAACATTCTCCCTAGTAAATAAATTAAATGATTTAGCCAAATCCTTGCTTATATTTACAGTCCTAAGCAAAGAAGCATTACCATCCTCTCCTAAAAATCTAGTTAAGTTTGTAACCTTAAAAGCATCCCCCAAGATATTACTTATATTACCAACCCTTAACACAGAATCATTAAAGCTAGAATCTCCAAAGAAATCTGTTAAATTTCCTAAATTAAACACAGCATTAATTGTTTGAACTAAGTTTGTTCCTTGTCTTATTTCTGTTGCATTAATAAAAGAGGCATTTAAACTTCCACTAATCCTTACATTACCTATAACCTCTAAAGCATCTTGTGGTGCACTAGTCCCAATCCCCAGCTTAGCAGTACTATCATTCAAGAATATATTTGCACCTGAAGAATTCCATAGTCCAGCACCAGCAATTCCAGTCAATGAACTCCCATCTCCTGAAAAAGCAGTTGCAGTTACAGTTCCAGAAACATCCAAAGTAGTTGCAGGACTTACAGTCCCAATCCCAACCCTATTACTCAAAGAATCAACAAAGAATGTTGAGCCATCAACTGATAAATTTGAATCAACACTTAAATTTCCTTTAATAGAAACATTGCCATAAACATCTAAAGCATGGCTAGGTAAAGTTGTTCCAATACCTATCCTATCATTAGTAGAATCTAAAATAATCGTTCCAGTTCCTGAGGTAATGTTGCCAGTAGCATTAATATTGCCAATTACAGTCAACTCTTGGCCTGGAGCAGTAGTACCAATCCCAACCCTGCCAGAAGTATTATCAACAAACAACGTATCTTGAGCAATAGAAACATTGCCGGTTACATTTAATCCTCCGGATATCCTCAAAAATCCACTAACCAAGTTATCAATTATTGATCCTAAACTAAAACTAATCCTCTCCCCTAAAGTTAAATTCCCAGCTGCCGTAATGCTGCCATCAGAAATGTTAAGCCTTCCAGTTATAACAGTCAAAACATCAGCAAAACTCCCCCCAACTGTTAAATTTCCAGTAATATTTATAACTGCAACCTCATATTTATTTTCCTTATTCAAGTCCTCTGAAATATTTGCTCTGAAAGAGTATGGAGATGAAGTTAAATTAATTCTTGGCTGGCTTTCATCATCACCCTGAACAGCAATTCCTAAGTAATATTGATCTGAAAAGTTTAAGCTGCTTAAATTATACAATATTATATCATAAATTCCATTTGCATCTGTAGTAACAGAAGTATTAATAACCTGATATAATGTATTCCCACCGGTATACGCATCATAAATTTTAAATGTAAAATTAAATGTTCCTTCTTGCGATGATCCACTTAAATCAGTAAGCTTTCCTTGTAAGGTTAAACTATCAGGAATGGCAAAAACTAAGCTTGATAATAATATTAATAATAAAATTGAGAATAAACTGATTAAATTATTTTTATTATTAGCATTGAAGTTATTTTTTATATTATTTTTATAATGTTCTTTATTTTTTATTGAATTTTTAATTACCAACGAAGTTGGTGCCGGAAATCTACTGGAAATCCTATGGGTTTTCTTGTATCTTTGATTTCCAAGCATTGTATAATTTATATTATTTTTATTCTTTGAATTATTTTTATAATTATTGTAATCACTCAATTTCCCATAAATTATTATTTTATTTTCCATTCTAACCAAGCTTTATTATCACGCTGCCATTTATCTTCTCAATAAAATCAAGTTTCGGCTCTAGATCAATAACCTCCTCTTCAAAACCTTGAGGCTCAGCATAAATAAAATTGACTAGCTTCTTTACCTCAAAAGTACTTAATCCAGTTACAGAAGCAATTTGACTTACAATAAAGTCCTCATCAACACTTTGTAATGTAAATTCCAAATCAGAAATCTCAATAGTTTCATTCACTGAACTAGATGCATTATTATTTTCATTTGATTGAGTAGTAATTAAATTATTATTATTTGAATCATTGTTTTCTTCTCCTATTGTTGGTAAAATTTGTGTAGAATTTGACAATATCTTTCCTAAATCAGTCTCCAAACCAAACTCGTCTATTAAATTCCCGGTTATGAGGGTACTACTCTGATTATTAGTTTCATTTGAATTATAATTTTGGTTATTGTTATTTGCAGATTCGTTAATTATAGTGCCATTTGATTTTTGATGGACTAATGCCAAAATTTTATCCAATCCATCAATCTTTATTTCTGTATAGCCATCTTCAAAATATATTTCTGCAGTTATTTCTATATTCTTTTCCCTTCCATCACGACTGCTTAAATATTCGTCAAAACTTTTCTTTACACCTCTCAACATCCATGAAAATGCAACATTACTATTGGGATCTACGCTTTTAACAACGAAATATGAGCTTGTTTTTTCAGCAACATATATCCCCCTAGTTAAACCTTCAGCCGATAAAAATACATTGTATCCAGAAATAAGCTCTCTCAAAATAGGATTAATGCTTACAGTAGATTCCCCATTAACCAACCTAGAAAAGCCTTCATCCACATACTTAAAAGTTGTACTTCCAAGGCCAAAAAACCTTCTAGGGCCAAATGTATTCTCGGCTTCAAAAAATAAATTTTCTTTTAATGAGATATTTCCTAGCACAATAAGTTTATTTGTAGTTATTATATCTCCATATGAATAATTTATTTGTTGAGTAGTTATACCCAAATCCCTTATCCTTGTAAGAATTCTACTGTTCCTGCCATCTATTGTAACACTTATAATCGCTAGGTCTCCATGTGTTGCAATATTGTTAAATTTAGGTTTTATCTTTACTTTACCGAGAACTTCTCCATAATATTCTCTTAAAGCTTCTTGGCTTTCATCATCCTCCCCTATTTCCTCTTTTTCCAAATCAGAATATTTTACTTGTTCTATATCAGAACTTACTTGGATTATAGCTGCAAAAAATAAGGTTATTACCACAAGTATGAAAAACATCTTCCTTACAGCATTATTCTTATTGTGCCTCATGTTATTTCTTCTCCAGATATTTTTCAAGTATTTTTTTGATTATAAAATTACGAGAACGCTCATCTTTGGTTGCAATAGAATCTATCTTAGAAACAATTTCCTCTGGCAAATACAGATTTACATACCTACTTTTTGCCATTAACACCTATTTTTCTAACATATTATAACATACTATAACATGTTATAACATATTACTTTACATTACTTTACCTTTTAATATGTTAGAAAGTTAAAGGTATATAAACTTTTCGGGAAATTATTGAATTTTTGCAATTTTTTAGAAAAATAGTAATAACTAAAATCAACAAATACCTGAAACAAAAATTAAGAATAATAAAAATAATAATTTAAAAAATTTAATAAAATAATAGTCTAATAATCCAAATAATTATTCAAAAGAAACACTTTCTGTTAAAGTTCCAGTTAAGAACAAACTTCCACCACTATTAACGTAAGCAATTACATCTCCATTTTTATTTTTTATAACAAAAGATCTAGGGCTAGGACTTAATGAACTTTCATTTTCATTTAAAGAACCCTTAATCTGTAAATTGCCTTCTGGATTTGTTACAACTAAGTTTATACCATTAGAAGCATTTCGAATCACAAAATCATTTTCATCTGCCAAAATATTTCGCGTCAAATTGCCCTTAATTTTAACATTCCCAAAGCTATCAAAAACCGCTAGTTTACCACCTTCATCACCCCTTATTTCAAAAAACTCACTAAGAACCCTTTCAATATTCTCAATGCCTACAATTTTTATTTCATTGGAAAAATTAAACTTCTGGGTTTTTTCACCCTTTGTCAACACTCTTACAGTATAGTGTCCCATTTCATTGTTGCAATTGTAGTTCTCAACATACAAACTTTTTACCGGGGCACTTAACTGAACTAAATCAATTAATTTAACCTTAGAATTATTCATCAAAACAAACCATAAATTCTCATTTCCAACCAAATTGTCCTTGTCAAAAATCTCAAATTCGCCGCATCTTAACTCTAGAATATCCAAGTCGTTTATTGTTGAGATATTATCATTATAAATCTCAGAATACGAGCCATCAACAGCAGATATTGTCAAATTTCCAGTCCCAGTAGTTTCAAAACTTACAATCCAATTTCCCTTATCTATCTCAAAATTTGATAATTCTATGCTTAGCTTTTCCGGTTTCTTTATTTCTATCTTAAACACATTTGTAGCAACTTGCGAAAAAGAATCATTTGCAGTTATGAAGGTAAATCTGCTGCCTACAAAATCTTCATCTGGTATTATATAAGCAAAATTGTCCTCAAACCTTACACTTACATTATCAATTTTATAATAATCGTAATTTAAATCATCATTGTCTTCATCAGAGAAATATTCAGTTAAATCTAAAATATATTCCTCATTTTCCAAAATACTTATATCCACAATCTGCTTTGTTAATATAGGATCATTATTTGTTGTTTTTTCCTCAATCGAATATTTTATCTCATCTATATTTAAAGTTGTGTTCTCCAGTTCTATTATTAACTTATAACTACTTGCGTTACCACTAAACAAGCATGTATCAATACATACATTCTCAAACTCCAAAATATCTGTCACAAAGCTTGATGTTAAATTATCCCAGGGAGAATAAGCAATATCTATGAATGGATTATCTAGGCTTAAGTTATAGTCAACATGCAATATCTGCGCAAAAATAATATTATTATTAGTGCTCCCATAACCTCCATAACTCAAAAACAAACTTTCATTCCACGAAGCTCTAGAACTTTGCAAATCTACAAAATTACAGCAATTATTATTTCCAAAACAAGCAAAAGTGCTTTCCTCATTCTCAATAGAAAATATCTCATACCTTGTACATAATTTGCTTTCATCAACTGGCCAATTAAATAAGGAATTTTCAACTGTAAAATCAATAATACCCTTTAAGCTCTCAACACCATCATTATTTGCATCATAAATTTCGTTATCACCATAATCTAAATTAATATTAATTATTTTTTCAAGTGTTTCATTAATTATTATTTCCCGAGTTAAAATTAAAACAACACCCTTTTTCTTTGATACATCATTATCAGTTGCAGTAAGATGTAATGTTCTATTTCCTTCTATTTTATTTTTATTATTAATGATCAATATTTCATTGTCCAATAGAATTTCTAAATCAACAATCTCATCAAAAGAATAATTTAAAATATCTCCATCTTTATCATTGAAGTAATCATTTAAATTAACTGTTAAACTTTCATTTACTATAAAACTCTCAATGCTTGAATTCCATACAGGCGGATGATTTGGTTCTTTATTCTTATTTTTATTGTTCTCTTCCCCATCCTCATCAGAAACAGCAAATCCAGTTATCCCAAATATTCCAGATGGTTTTTCAACTAATTGTGAGCTGTCAAAAATCAGATACCTTACACCATTGTCCTCAATATAGACTTTAGCCTCTCCTTGCTTAATTTTGCTGCCAGATATCTTAATGCTCTTCAAAGGTCCAGGATTACCCAAGTCCCATATGTAAGTGCTTATTTCATCAAACTCCAAATTAACCTCATCGGTATAATTAATCTGTTTCGTCACTGTAACAAATCCTGTTATTACAGGCTCTAAATAATATACTCCAACAAGTACTAAAGCCAATATACCATATACTGCTAAAACCTCTAGAAAAAGCTTAACATCAACTTCTGTATGTGATAGCTTTATTTTTCTTGTCATATTATTTATATCCTTTTTTTCTTAATAATTCCTTAAATTCCTTACATTTTTCTGATGTCCTTGTGTGTATCATCAAATTTTGTTTAGCATGATGCTCACTAAAGCCTATAATTTCCTTATCACAATCCTCACATCTTATCTTAAATTGTTTTTTTTGTTTCATGGTGCAGTACATACCATATATACCATATATACTCTACCTACCATATATACCGTAGATACCCTATACTATTTAAATGTTTCGTTCTAAAAGTGTTATAGCTATATTATCCTCTACTCAGTCCAGAAAGCGAAGTAAGAAATTCAAGCACATTGCGAACTTGTTCTTAATGTTGTGTATCCAAATCAATGCGGCCCCCGCCCGCGACGAGCGTCCTCCTGAGCGAGCGAGAGCGAGCTCTCGCAATTCACGGAGTTCGCTCGCAATTCACTGTGGCCGCCTAAAATTCAAAGGAATAATTATATTTAAAATTAATAAATATCAATAAAAAATAGTCTTTGCACATTAACTCCTTATGAGCCTGATTCTGCACAAAAGCCTCTTGTTTTGCACAATAAACCCTAGAAAGCTTTAGCTATAAAGTAAAAGTTAAAGAATTTGTAATACAGATTCGTAACACCTTTCAATGATTTAGCATGGTTGATGAGCAAACTTTTTATAGAATACCCTATTTAATAGATAATTAGTGATGTAAATTATAAAATATAAAGTATTGTGTAAAAAGTGTAAAACGTTTTTTACGAATTATCCTCTCCATTCTGGAATATGTGAGAAGTGTAGGAAAAGTTTATATAAAAAATTTAAGAAACCTATTTAAACACTGATTCTTGATGGATACAGGTATGGGACAGCAAGAAGTATTTACTTTCCTTAAAAAGAACAGGAATAAATGGTTCACATCGAGGCAGATAGCTGATAAGCTTAGGGCATCTTACGGCTCTGTTAGCGTTAGCATAATGAAATTAAGGCAGAGTGGACAAATTACATTCAAAAAGAGTAAGCTACGCGCCGAAACACATGGAAGAGTGGAAGTATTTGTTTATAGGCATAAATGAATAAGAAATGAGAAAATGTTTGATGATAGATTATTAAAAATATTGGATGAAGAAGTAGCTAAAGAAAAAGCCAAAAAAACAATTAACTTTAAATATAGAATAATATTTCCGAGAGTAACCCACTAATACTACCTTGAGTAGGAGGGAAGATGGACAAGGAATTAATAGAAGTTACATTAAAGAAGCTAAAAGAAAATTCTCCTAAAAGGAATTTTAAGCAGAGTATCGACTTAATTATTAATCTTAAAGGCCTTGATCTAAAGAAGACAGAACATAATATAAACATGTTTGTTACCCTGCAGCACGATACTGGTAAAAAAATTTCTGTTTGCGCTTTTGTTGATCCAGATTTAGAAAGCAAAGCAAAAGAATCTTGCGATGAGGTAATTTTATCAGAGCAGTTTGATAGATTTAAAGGCAAAGCAGAAATAAAAAAGCTTGCAAATAAGCATGATTTCTTTATTGCCCAGGCATCTATAATGCCAAAAGTAGCCACCGTCTTTGGAAGGTTTTTAGGCCCAAAGGGAAAAATGCCAAATCCCAAGATCGGTAGTGTTTTGCTTCCTAATGCAAATATAAAATCCTTATATGAAAAGTTAAGAATGACAGTAAACCTTGTTACAAAAAACGAGCCAACAATAAAATGCAGCGTGGGTAAAGAGGATAGGGATGACAGGGTTATAGATAATATCCTCACAGTTTACAACTCCATAATTCAAAAACTCCCAAATGAGAAGCAGAATGTAAAAAGCGTTTTATTAAAACTCACAATGGGCCCCGCTTTCATTATAGGAAAAGAAGAGGAAAAGGAAGATAAGAAAAAAGGCAAGAAAGGAAAAGCGATAACAAAAGAAAAACCACCAATTAAAGAAAAACCAAAAGCAGAAATAAAAAACAGTAAAACAAAAACCAATGATCAAAAAACAACAAACAATGACAAAAAAACCAATAAACAACGACCAAAAACTGATTAATTATTAAAATTAAAATAATATTAAAAAATAATTAATGAAAAAATTGTTGTATAAAATGGCTAACGTTCAGGAATATAAGAAAAAAATTGTAAATGATATGACTAAATTAATGAGGCAGTACAATATAGTTGGAATGGTAAATATGGAGGATATGCCAGCTCCTCAACTACAATCAATGAGGTCTGAGTTAAGGGGAAAAGTTGACTTATTCATGACAAAGAAAAGGTTGATGAAGATTGCTATTGAAAAAATGAAAAGTGAAAAAAAGGGTATTGAGGAGCTTGAAAAATATTTTGAAGGTATGCCCGCCCTTATTTTCACAAATGAAAGTCCATTCAAGCTAAGCAAGATACTAAAAAAGAGTAAATCAAAGGCACCTGCAAAACCCGGTCAAATAGCCCCAAACGATATTGTCGTCAATAAAGGACCGACACCATTTGCTCCAGGTCCTATAATAAGTGAGTTAAGCAGTGTTGGATTAAAAGTTGGTGTTGAATCTGGTAAGGTGGCTGTTAAGGAAGACACCGTTATTGTAAAAAAAGGGGAGAAGATAAAGCCAAAAGTAGCTGAAATTTTATCTAGATTGGATATAAAGCCAATGGAAATTGGTCTAGGCCTCGTTGCTGCATATGAAGACGGAATTATTTATCAAAAAGATATACTTGATGTTGATGAGGAACAATATAATAACAACATAAACCTTGCTGCTTCACAAGCCTTTAACCTAGCATTTAACATAACTTATGTAACAAAAGATAATATCTCCTTTTTAATAGGAAAAGCCTTCAATGATACTAAAGCATTAGGCATTAGCCAAGAAATTCTTGATAAGGGCATTATAGAAGATTTATTGGGCAAGGCAGAAATGTCAATGCTTAGCTTAAAGAACAATGCAAAAATTGAAACCAAAATCCAAATAGTAAAAGAAAAACCAGAAACTCAAGAAAAACCAAAAGAAACAGAAAAACCACCTGTAAAAGAAGAAATAAAAAAAGAGCTCCAAGAAGAAAAGGTAGGAGAGAAAAAGGAAATAGAAGAAAAACCTGTAGAGATTAAAAAAGAAGAGCCTAAACTACAAGTTAAAGTAGAAAAGCCAAAAGAAGATGTTGACAAGAAAGTCAGTAAGATGGTGGAGAGAACAAAGAAATTTATTGAGGGCACAGAAGAAACAGCAGCCGATATACTAGAAGATGTTAAGAAAGAAGAAGTACAAGAAGAAAAAAAGCAAAGAGTTGAAGAACAAAAACAGGAAGAAAAAGTTCCGTCTGCCTATGATTTGAAAGAGAAAAAAGACGAAGCAAAGATAGAGGATAAAGAAGCTAAACAAGAAAAAGAGCATAAAGAAGTTGAGGATTTAACAAAAGAACTCATTAAAAAAGGTACATTAAGAAAAAATAAGCAATAAAATAACAATACAAAAACCAATAAACGACGACGCAAAATCGATTAATAATTAAAAATAAAAATAAATCAAAAAATCAATGAATAATAATAAAAAATAATTATTGAAAATCAAAATTATAGATTTAAAAAATAAATTTAATGGAGGGATGAATTATGGAATATGTCTATACTGCAATGTTGCTTCATAAAGCAGGACAAAAAGTAGATGAAGCTAATGTAAAAAGGGTATTAGAAGCTGCCAGCGTAAAAGTAGATGAGGCAAGAGTTAAAGCTTTAGTTGCTGCTTTGGAAGGAGTGAATATAGATGAAGCAATAGAAAAGGCTGCAGTACCAGTTGCTGCTGCACCAGCTGCACCAACAACAGAAGCTGCACCTGAAGGAGAAGCAAAGAAAGAAGATCCAAAGAAAAAGGCAGCAGAAGAAAAGAAATCTGAAGAGCAGGCAGCCGCAGGTTTAGGGTCACTCTTTGGATGAGATTTTTATTTTTTTTATTAATTTATTTTTGTAATTTAATTAGTTTATAATGTACTTTTAACAATATTTTTATATTTATTCTTTTTATAGAACTAAAATATGGATCCAATCAATGAAACTAAGAAAGAAACAAAGAAAGAATTATTCTATAAGTTTGAAAAATTAAGAAACGAGATAAATTCTTCTAATAAAGAGCTAGATAAGATTAATAATGAAAAAGAATCATGGTTTAGGAAAAAAGAAGACTTATCCAGTAATATAAGAAAAAAGATCAATAGCATAAATGAAAATAGGAATAAAAGAGATTCCTTAACAAAAAAGGTAAAGGAATTAAAGGAAAAAAGACGAAATTCTAATGAGGAAATAAGAAAAAAGATTTCTGAACTTATAAAATTAAAGACAGAAGCAAAAAAATTAGCAACAAAATCCAAAGTTAAAGACCCTCAAAAAATAAAAGGAGTTATAGATAAAATAGAAGTAAAATTAGAAACAGAAGCAATGTCTTTTGAAAAAGAAAAGGATTTGTCAAAAAGACTTAAACTATTGAAAAAATCATTTGATGAGGCATCTGAACTTATTAATGCTACTGAAAAAATAAGAAAACTAAATTCAGAGATAGATAATGCAAGAAAAAATACCCAAGATACGCACAATGAAATTCAAAAACTTGCTAAAGAAAGTCAGGAGTTGCATGAAGATATAATAAAAAACTCAAAAAATATTGATGAACTGAAAATCAAGGAAAAAGAAACATTCAAAAATTTTATGCAATCAAAAAAAAAATTCAACGATATAAACAACAAACTAAAGGAAAAATTAACCATAATAAATGATATAAGAGGAAAAATCAACAAATTCAAACTAGAGGAGGAAGAGAAAAGAAAGCTAAAAGAAACTATGCTTATCAAAAGCAAAGAACAGGAGATGGAAGAAAAAATCAAAGAGGGAAAAAAGTTGACTACAGATGACTTTCTTGCATTCCAGGAGATTATTAAGAATAAAAATGATTAATTAATTTAAAATAAAAATAATAGAAATTGAATTTATTTTTTAGAAATAAATTCAACATAAGAACACTTACCACATGTAAGTCGGTCTTTATGCTTAGCTAAAAAATATCCAGGTCCACATTTAGAACAGAACTTGTTTTTCCTTTCTACTTTATTTCCTGATACCTGATAAAGTTTCCATACTTGCATAGCTTTTTTCTTGTTCTTTTTCTTCTTTGCCATATTATCCCATTAGATTATTATACAATTTAAATTTCAATATTATTATTTTTTATTTAATTATTATTTCACGAAAAAATTGAAGATTTTTTGTGTCCTGAAAATCTAATGGAAATCAAAGATTTCCAGTAGATACCGGAAAATCTTTGATTTTCCTTGTATCTTTGATTTTCATGATATATTTATTATTGATCGTTGTTTATCGTTTTTTTTCTGGTGCTTTTTGTTCCTTTTGTTTTTCTTCAGATTTAGCTTCTTTTGGCTTATCCTCTTGCTTTGCTTCTTTCTCCCCCTTTTTTTGCTCCTCTTTGGCCTCTTTAGGTTTCTGCTCTTCTTTCTTTGCCTCAGGTTTTTCCTCTGCTTTCTCCGGTTTAGCCTCTTTTTTTCCAGTCTTCTCCTTTTTTTCTACTTCTATTCTATTTAGAGCTTCCTCGTTTTCATAAACATAAGACAAATTTTTTGCCTTTTTTGACACTCAAACGCCCTTCGATGCATTGTTCCTATGGAGGGGGGCGTGCGCCCGCCGGAAACTACAGTATTTGCGGAGAACAATCGTGCCTCCCAATGAGACCTGTGGCAGTCAACCGCCGCAGCAGACCGTAGTCGCCTTCGGTCCACGGTTGGCCGGGATCGGCTCCTGGGAGTGGGTCGGGGCCGACCTGGCCGCGGAATTGTCGGGGGAATGCGAGACGCGTTCCTTCGGAACGGAGATTCCGCAGTGCGATGTCGTGGTCGTTGTCAAAAACGACGCGGCCCGGATCATCCCACAGATTCCCGCCGACGTACCGATCATCTTCTGCCCCGTCGATGCCTACGGTTCAAGTGCCCAGATCGACCGCGACTCGGCGCTCCTCGAGGACCGTCGAGAAGAACGCCCCCCGGGCGATGGTCCAGTCGTTGCCCAACCACGCCTTCAGCAATTCAGGGTCTCCCGCGCAACTCGCTTCCAGCTGCCTTCGGTACTGCTCCTGGTCGATGAACGGGTTGTCCCGGTACGTGCTCGGGCAATAGACGAACTCTCGCCCGGTATCCGGATCGAGACAGGGCTTCCAGGGAGTGCCCCGCAGGGCGTATCGCTGCGAGAGCCATCCGTGGCCCACGTCGCCAGGGTTCGCGATGATAACGGTCCGGAGCGCCATGTGATCGGGCCCGCGCATGTTGGAGCGAAGCCGGTCGAGAAGCCTCGCGTCCGCGTACTGTCCAGCCTCGTCGATCACGAGGAGCGTGAAAGATCGGCCCTGGTACTTGGCGTAGTCAGCGTCCGTCTCTAGCTGCCCTAATTCCAAGTAGGGCCCACTCGGGTAGCGCCAGACTCTATCCGTTGCGTTGTACCGAGCGGCCGTCGCGTAGATCCTGCCGAGCAGGTCCCGGAGCAGGTTTTCGACGTCTTCGCCGACGTAACCCGCTTCGGTCAGCGTGGTGGCATCGCCGATGGCAAAGGGAACCTGCAGAAAGCGGGCCAGCGTGCGTGCCAGCAGCGTCTTCCCGCAACCGGTCGGCCCAATGAC
>JADFLA010000074.1 GCA_022564635.1 Nanobdellota archaeon
CATAGTGCTCTTAAGTTTGATGTTTTAGAGACCCCACAACAGGCATTTCTTAGGAAAATGAGGAAAAATTAAAAATGAAGAGGCAATTTAAGTTATCGAAGGGAAATAATAAACGGATAAAACAGAATTTTATAAAAATGTTTTATCCAGAAACTATTTCCCTACGGTGAGTTTCTTCCATGTATGAAACTCACAAAGCACAAATTAACAGAAACATTAAGGAGAAAGAACCAGGGATGGACAACATATCAAGCAAGGAAAATAGCTAGAATTTCCATAAGGAGAGTAAATCAGGTATGGAAGGAATACAATAAAACCGGCAAGATACCAGAGATAGGCAAGAACAATGGAAGACCTCCAAGGACAATAGAAGAATGGGAGCTACAAATGGTGTTGATATTTATGTAAGACATAGAAATGCGTTCAAAACTAAAGAGGAATTTCTACATTGGTACAATGAGTTAAGACCCCATAGAGCTTTGAAGTTTGATATTTTAGAGACGCCACAACAGGCATTTCTTAGGAAAATGAGGAAAAATTAAAAATGAAGAGGCAATTTAAGTTATCGAAGGGAAATAATAAACGGATAAAACAGAATTTTATAAAAACAAAATTTTAAATACACCCTAAAAACAATTGTTAATTTATGAAATCAAATAAAATAAGCTGGTCAATATTTTTAATAATAATTTTAATATTCACTTTAATCCAGACAAAAGGTCTTACAAATATTGTACCAGGGGACGAAACTGTTTATCTCTATATGGGTAAATCAATAACTGAAGGAAAATTGCCATATAAAGACTTTTTTTATGCTCATCCGCCTTTACATATCTTCATTATCGCTTTTTTATATAACATATATGGTTTTAATATTCTAACTTTAAAATTGATCCCTTTTTTATCTATCATCATATCTGCATTTTTTTTGTTTAAATTGATGAAGGAAAAATTTGGAAATCTAGAAGCAATAGTAACAATTATCCTGTTTTTATCCAGTTTTTTAATCTTATTTAACTCTGTTTATTCTTTTGGAATAAGCTTAACAACAATGTTTATTGTTATCGGTTTTTATTATATTTATGTCAAAAAAAAATATTTGTTTGGTGGAATATTTTTTGGCATAGGTTCTGTTACCGGTCTTCAATCCTTAGTGCCTATTTTGGTGATTATGCTAATAATTTTCTTAAACAACAAAAAACATTTCATGAATCTGTTCTTAGGTTTTCTTTCAATATTCTTAATAGTAAATATATTATTGATATTATTGTATGGAAATGATTACTTTTCACCAGTCTACCAATATCATTTAATAAAACCAGAATTAAAAACAAAATTATTTAATTTTTCAGAAATTATTAAGCTAAATTGGTTACTGATCCTATCTTCTTTATTATTCATTTTTGCAAAAGACAAAAAGATCATACAAATGCCTCTATTTATTGTCGCAGCTTATTTAGTATTCTTAATGATATTAAGCAGAATATTTCAATATTATTTTATACTTTTATTTCCATTCTTGGCAATAATTGCTGGCTACAGTCTGGTAAATATTTCAAAAAGGGTGTACAAACCTTTCTTGATACCTCTAATTATCATATTATCCTTAGTATTTTTATGGAATACAACTAGTGATGTTATGTTCTTAACAAAATATGGTTTCAATAAATTTTCAGCTCTACAAATATCTGATTTTGTAAGAGAAAATACAGATAAAGACGTTTTATTGTTTGGAGATGCTTCCATAACACCATTAATTGCAATTTTATCAGACAGAAAGATTGCTTTTGATCTTGTAGACACAAATGAAAATGTTTTTTTAACACAAATAGTTGACATAAAAGAAACAATAAACAAATTAAAGATGGAAGATGTATTTATTATAATTAGAACAGATGAAGGAATTGGTCAATTTAAAGAAATCAGGGATTATTTAAACATGGATTGCATATTAAGAAAGTATTATGAAGATAAAATAGAAGGGGGATTTTTGATTTACGACTGCACTATTTAAATTCAATCCTTTTTGCTCTAAAGCCCTTGCTTTTCATATGCTGCTTCTTGCATTCTTTGCATTCATACCTTAAATCTACTTTCTTGCTTGTCTTTTTACCAGTCATCTTGAATTTTGTAATTGCAGGCTTGCTGTACCTTCCCATATTTCCAATACCCCTGGCGCTTCCACGCTTCCTTGCCCTAAGCTTGCTGCCATAAGTCATGCTCCTCGGATTTTTCTTCTTATTCAAGAATATTCTATGCTGTGTATGTTTCCTGCAATAAGGGCAAAACCTATTGGTATTTTTAGGTAATTTCATGTTTTTTGGTATTTAATGTTAATTTAAATAAGTTTCTAAAAAATATTAAAAATAAAAGTAATCGGACAACAAGTTTTAAAAATAAATTTATCTTCAATCTGCCTTCGCAGGCTGTCTTACGATTCTAAAAAATAAGAGTTATAATCAATCCCAAAAGATATTTTTTTAATAATTTCTCCTAAACTCCAACCAACTTTCTTTAACTTGTTATGTATTTTCTTTAAATTA
>JADFLA010000042.1 GCA_022564635.1 Nanobdellota archaeon
ACTCAGCAATCTCTTCCTGAGTTTTTCCCTTATGATTCCATTGTAGAATCAATTTTCGTTCTTTTATGGTTAACATAAAGGGATAAAAGAAGTACTAGTATATATGCGTTTCTTTTGTCTTATACTATTAATGGAGATAATTTAACATTAGACAATCTTGTTGTAATTGCAAGAGAGAATGTAGAAGTTGAAGCAGATCCAGAAGCGCTTGCTAATATGCAAGAAGCACATGAAATCTATATGGATGCTCTTGACACCCAAGAGGTATATGGGGGTAATGTGGGTGTAGGTAAGGAAAAAGACAGGCAGATTTGGGAAAATGCAAATATGCTTCGTACTCATGCTGCTGTAGTATCTGATGAACCGTATTTTGATAAACAGGATGCAAGAGCTATAATGATTGCACGGGCAAATGGGCTTATTAACGCACACACAGGAGGTAAGCCCACAGTGGCTATGAAATTAGTTGAGCTTCTTAACAAAGATGTGCATCCAGTTATCCCGCAAAAGGGAGCAGTAGGCTTAGGCGATATTAATATGCTTCCTTACTTAGGTCTTGTTATGATTGGTGAGGGTTCTGTAATTGATAATGGAAATATCGTACCCTCAATAGATATTTTAAAAGAAAAAAACATCAAACCCCTGGCTATTGAACCGGGAGTAGAGCTTGCTGTGCTATCATCAAATGCAGTCACTGGTGTAGGGGCCCTTGTAATTTATGATCTTGAAAGATTACTAAATCTTGGAATTGCAGCATATTCACTTAGTCTTGAAGCCTATCATGGACATACAGATTTTCTCGATCCAGAAATTATTAATCTAAGAAAGAGCGGACAGAGAGCTGTTTCTGAAAGAATTTTAGATCAATTAAAAGGAAGTTACTTGCTTACTGCTCCGGAAAGAACTAAAATACAAGATGAGTTAAGCTATAGGGTATTTCCGTCAAGTATGGGCTCAGTTTTGGATGCTGTTGCATATGCCAAAGATAAACTTCTTAATCACTTAAATAGTTCTGATGACAATCCTCATGTTTCAAGAAGTAAGAAAAAGGTTATTCCATCAGCTAATTTTGTTTCATATGAATGGGTCATTCCCTACAAAGCTGTTTTTCAAGCACTTCCAGAAGTTGCAGACTCTGCTGTACAAATAATTAAAAATTTTATGTATAGTGAAAAAACCGGATTGCCAGATAATCTTACTTTAGACGAAAATTTAGGTGGTTTGAGAAGTTTGCCCCATACAGCTGCAGAACTTCTGCATGACATAAGA
Source organism: Nanobdellota archaeon (assembly GCA_022564635.1). Classification (GTDB taxonomy): domain Archaea; phylum Nanobdellota; class Nanobdellia; order Woesearchaeales; family GW2011-AR4; genus JACPJP01. The sequence goes on from JADFLA010000042.1 coordinate 1,270, forward strand.
GCATTAAGAGGAGCATTTGAATCCGATTCTATCACTGGTCTTGAACGAGGCATTGAGGATCAAGCTCCTTATTCTTTAACAGCAGTATTAAAATCTCAAGAAGCTATAAAGCACTATAGAGAGCTGCTTACAGTTGCTTTATACACTGCAACACAAGCATGGGATTTAAGAAGAGGTCGTGAACAGTCAAGAACTCTTGGAACTGGATCTCAAAAATTATATGATGCAGTCAGAAGCATAGTTCCAGCATATCCTACTGATAATGATATTTCTCTTACACCATATACGAAGCAGTTGTCACAAGCAATTGGATCGGGCAACTTACAAGCATTTTAATTATGACATGTTAGATTTGGATAAATTTATGTTAACGAATATAGACTTAGTTTTTTTGAAATCTATTTCCAAAATCTTTATATAAGCTTTTTAAATACCTCAAGTCATGGGTGGTAATAAAATACCTCTTAAATTTAGATTGTACATGATGCTGTATCCTTTAAGGATACTCATGAAATCTTTAGCTAGTAATTTTACAGGTGGTGAGAAAATGGGAAACTTTAATCTGGAAGGGAAAAAAGCTATAGTTTTTGGGGTTGCAAATGATGCAAGCATTGGTTGGCATATTGCCAAGAAATTAAATGATAGTGGAGTTAGGATAGCTTTAGGCTACCAAGAAAGAGCTGAACAACTAGTAAAGCCATTGCTTAGTATGCTCAATAATCCTTTTGCTGAAAAATGTGATGTGGTTGATGATGTCTTGCTTACTGAATTTTTTAATAAAGTTGAAAAAGAATTTGGCAAGGTTGATTTTTTGATACACAGCATTGCTTTTGCAAAAAAAGAACATTTACAGGGTAAATATTATGAAGTGGACAGGCGCGGTTATCAAGTTGCCCAAGAAGTGAGCGCATATTCTCTTGCCGAACTTACAAGAAGAACTGCTCCATTAATGAATGATAATGGCAGCATAATTGCTATGACATATTACGGCTCTGAAAAAGTAACTCCAAACTATAATATAATGGGAGTAGCAAAAGCAGCACTAGAATCATCAGTAAGGTACATAGCTAATGATCTGGGGGGAAAAGGAATTAGAGTAAACGCAATATCTGCAGGGCCTATTAAGACACTTGCAGCTTCTGGCATAAGTGATTTTGACACAATGCTGAATCATTCTAGGGAAAAAGCACCATTGAAAAGGAATATTGATGCAGACGATGTTGCTAATTTAGCATTGTTTCTGTGCTCTGATATGTCTAAAAATATAACTGGACAAGTAATTTATGTTGATGCTGGTTATAGTATAATGGGAATTTAGTTTTTTATTATACCCCCTAATTTAGAAGCGAACAAAGACCTAGGCATTACTTCTATTCCAAATTCTTTTGCTTTATCCATTAATTCAGTCTGCACATGTGAACAATATGCAATTATTTTTTTATTTTTTAATGTTTCATTGTTTTTTAATTTTTGTATAGTTTCTAATGGTTCTATTTCATCAAAATTTAAATCAACGATTATTAAATTAATATTCTTATTTCCATTATTTAATGTATTTTTTTGATTATTGTTTTTTTCTTTTATTGTGTTATTGTATTTATCAAAGAAATCCTTTAATTCATTATAATTTTTAATAAAAGATATATCTTTATTTAATTGTAGTGCACTTTCTTTAATTTTAGAAATAAAAAATAAGTCCTTTACTAAAGCAACAATCATTATTATTCAGTTTTGACCTTAACTTCTTCTCCCTCAATTTTAACTTCAAATTTATCCATTTTAACCTGTGGATTGGTAGAACATACACCAGTAGTCACATCATATTGCCATCCATGCCATGGACATGTTACAATATTTCCATCACAAGTTCCTTCTCCCAATGGACCTTGAGCATGCTTGCATGTATTGTCTATAGCATGGAATGTTCCATCTACATTAAACAAAGCAATAGTTCTCCCATTAGCTTCTACAACTTTACCTTCTCCTGGCTTTAAATCATTAACTTTAGCTACAGTCACAAAATCCATATTAACCACCCATTAATAGTGGGTATATATTTTTATTTAAAAATCTTTTGATTAATTTATTACTATAACAGCTCCAACTATAAATCAATATGCTATAAAAAAGAATGATTAGCATTAAAACTAGAAACAGATTTATGGTGAGGGGCCATATCTTTTAACATTTGAGTCATGTTCTGACCATTCCCAAATACTGCCAGCATAATTTTTACTTTTTGTAAAACCCTTACTTATTGCAATATTTGTTGCTTTTTCACTTCTTCTCCCAGTTCTACAATAAAAGATTAAGTTGTCATCTTTTTCGAATTTTGGAAATTTAAATTTTTCTTCAAACTCATCTCGGCTTAAATCTAAAGCATGTTCAATTTCCGGTAAAGGGACATTACTAGCAGTAGGTATCATTCCATTCTGTAGTTCATCCTTGTTTCTAACATCAACTAGAATATAATCCTTTTTACTTTCAATTAATCCTTTTAATTCATTTAATTTAATAATTGATGTTTGGTTATCCATCTTTAATTAAATATAAATTTTTTATAATTAATTATTCAACAACCAACTTTCCTCTCATACCACTATGTCCTCTCCCGCATGGCACGGTACAAAAGAATATATATTCTCCTACTTTGTCTGCTGTAAATTCAACTATTGTTGTTTTTCCCGGTGTAAGTCTTTCACTAACTCCAAACTCAGATAGTGAAAAGCCATGAGTCACATCTACACTTTGGATATTTAATTTTACTTTATCTCCTTCGTTTACTGTTATTGTTGCTGGTGTAAATTCCCATTGCTTTGCTGTCATGTCAATCTCTACCACATCTGAAGTTGGTGCTGGAGCCTCAATTTGTACCGGTCCTTGTGTTAATGTTGTCTCAAGTAATATAAATTTCTGAAGAACAACTTTATCATCCACTTTTGTTGGTGTATCATCTCCAGGAAACTCATAGTTACCATCTCCATCATCATAATGCAGCATAGCTATAAGTTCATTCTCATTTTCATAATCTGATACCTTAACATTTACATTAGAATTTTCTCCATCAAGAAGTTCAGAATTTCCTATTACAGCTCCTGGTTTTCCATCTGCAACTTTATGTATTACAACATAACCAGGCTTATCCAAGAAGAGTCTAGTAACAACTACATTATCATTCTCAACTTTCTGTTCTTCCACAGCAATAGAAGGTTTGGTCTCAACTACAACTTGTTCAGGAGCAGGAGTTATTATTGATGGTTGTGGTGCAGTTGGTACTGGCTCTGGCTGCTGAGAACATGCACTAATTAAAAAAATAGAAATTATTCCTAGTATTAATAGATAATTTTTCATTGGTTTAAATCTGTTTAAACCTAGAAAAAAATTTATTTTTTTCATTGTACCACCCCATTTTTCATTTATTTTTGATTGGATGTACACTGGCAATGATATTCCGTATTTAATATTTTCTATTTTTTACAAAGTCTTTTCAAATAACGAAAAACTTTAAAAGTATTGGGTATTGTAAAATATAATAATGCAAATCCAACGTGCTAATGGAATTGTTCATTCTGTTTCTTCGCCTAATTCTGAAAGTACTCTCGAGGAGTTGCGTGAAAGTGCATTGGAACATCTTCTAAGTTTAAGGGTTTTTCGCGATGATGGAACTGCACTATTTAGAGCAAGTGATGGTTCTGACAATCTACAGTATAGGAATGCATGGTTCCGCGATAATATACATGTTATTAGAGGTTTAATGGCAATAGGATATTTTTCTTTAGTAGATAAAATTTGGAGTGGGCTTTTTGAAACATTACGCAAATACGAAAATGTTATGGACAACATTATTTCAGATCCCAGTAGTTATAGCAATAATAATTGTTTACCACCAAGGGTTGTTCCTGAAACACTTGAGCGAGTTCCTGGTGATTGGACAGATACTCAAGAACCACAATGGTTAGGTGAGCTTTTATCTGAAAGTGCAGCATGGATTTCAGGACTTCGTGATGAAACAAAAGCAAACACATACAGAAGGTTATATAGTAAATCAGCTGAATATCTTATAGCAATAGGATGCTTTGATGGGCTTTTCTCCAATGCGTGGGAGGAAGAACCTTTGGATGTTTACACCTCAAATATTGCAGCTAGTCTTACTGGATTAAAAACTGCAAAACAATCAGGCGTGTTTGTTCCTAATCACATTATAGAATATGGGGAAAAGAAACTTGAAGAACGTCTAAACCCGTTATGTGAGTCATCTACAAGAAATCTTGACTTGTCACTTTTTTGGCTTGTTAATGTTTATAATGTTGTATCAAAAGACATGGGAGATAAAATTGTTTCACAACTAATAAATGGCTTAGGAACTCAAGATGTAATTCAGCTTGACCTTGGCCGTCCACGCTATGATGGAGACGTGTACCCTGGTTTAGACGACCCTGATCATAATAGTTTACCGCCACATAGCGTTCCTGAAGGTTTGTGGACTATGTACTGGACATCATTAGCTAGGTATTATGCTTCTAGACAACAACAAGAGCCATATGCTAATGCACTTGAAACTGCTATAAATTTACGTGTTGATGGAAAGAGTGTTGAACAATATGTACTTAATAGCAAAGGAATTTACGAACCAAGAAATCCTTTAGCATGGGCAGATGCACAACTTCTGGAAGCACTCAAATAACTAACTCAAGCTTATCCCTTCTAAAAAGTTTTTGTTAAAAAAACAAATGGATACAGGTCCTTAAGCTTAAAATATGCTTCTCTTGCTGGGTATATGCTGTCATACAACCCGAAAACAGTCGGCCCAGAACCTGATACCATAGAGTTCAAAGCATCAAATTTTTTAAGATTGGTTTTTATTTCCCTTACTATCTCGAATTTCTTCTCTATTATTGGATCAAAATCATTAGATATATTTTCTGATATTTTTTTAATGTCTTTTTTGTTTATTGCACTAATTAATTCCTTAATATTTTTTTTATTATTAGATAATTTTCCTTTAGTTTTATCAAATTGCTTATAAGCCCATGATGTTGATACTTTAATTCCAGGATTTATCAGAACAATATTTATGGATTGGGATTTCCTTAATGGCTTTATTTTGTCTCCTATGCCTTCTACCAAAGCTGTTTTTCCTACAATAAAGAAAGGAACATCAGAGCCTATTTCAGTCCCAAATTCTATTAACTTCTTCTGTGCAAGCCTTAAATTCCATATTTTGTTTAATGTTACCAAAGCATTTGCAGCATTTGAGCTTCCACCTCCTAAACCAGCAGACATTGGGATAGTTTTTTCTATGTTTATCCTTACTCCTTCTTTGACCTTAAACTTATCTTTCAGAAGCGAAGCAGCCTTATAAGCAAGATTTCCCTTACTTTCTAGATCAGGATTATTGCTTTGCACTATTATAAGATCTTCATTCAGCTTTTCAAAAGAAATATTGTCATGCAACTCTATAGGCTGCATTACTGATTGTATGTTATGATAACCACTTTTTAACTTTTTGCCTATCTTTAAGTACAAATTTATTTTTGCATATGAATTTAAGAGCATAATTGGTCAGATATTAGATGGTATATTAATTTGTTGATTTTGATGATATTTTTAATAGAAACTAGAGATTTGGAGTTTAAATTCTTCTCTCTAAAGGTTTTGGTTCCTGAAGTGTTCCAACTTTGCCTCTATAGTATAATCCACCATCACCGATACCGAAGTCTTCACTTCCTAAAGTCAACAAACGTCCTTGAGGTTGATTTGGATCTACATCATTAAAAGAATGTCTGTTACCAAATTTTTGGTCGTTGTATTCATTTTTTAATTTATCAAGAAATAATGTAGCTGTTTCAATACTGCCTGCACGCATTTGAAACACAGGATTATCATACAGTTTTTCTAAATCCAGTCTACCTGATTCAGTTTCTCTTGCAATATCAAAATCCAAAACTATAGCATAAAGTGTCGGAAATTTACTAGTATTTCTAAATTCATCAAAATGATATATGGGAATTTCAGGATTGTTCTGGATTTTGCCATCCAATAAGTTTTCAAATTCGCTATATGTTAATTTAAAGCCATAACCAGCTGTAAGACCAAGTTTGCTTGAATTACTGAATTTTTCATCAGAAACGAAGATGCCTGTTCCATGTACTTCAACTAGAACAGGCTTTCCCTTGGAAGCGAATTTACCCTCAATATCAATCCCTATATTCTCTTCTGAAAGTGGGACTGACATTTTAGTCCATATAGCATCATTGTAAGAGGCTGTTAGTCTATCCTGAAGTAATTGAGGTAATGGAAAGTCGTATGGCATTTTCGTATATTCTCAGTTTTTTTAATATAGTAATGCTTAAGCAATAACATAAAGTCTGTATTCGATAGAGTATCCTGATATCATTTTAGAGGATAACTACATTTAATTTTTATAAATCATATAAGATTCATCAATCTGATCAGGAAGAAAACCATGTTGACTATAAAAGCTTTCTTCATCTTGATTTGGAATGACCCGAACTGCACCTATACTTATTTGTTTTAGATCTGACAATAACATTCCTAACAAAGCATCCTCTAAGCCCTGCCCTTGAATTGATTTATCTACTACTAATGTATCTAATTCTGCTATTGAATCGGGATGATAGATAATACAACCGACTCCACCTACGATTTCTTTGCCTTTAACAGCAATAAGGTACCAAGTTCCTTCATCTAGGCTTCCAGGCGCAAAAGTATTATGATATCCTTTATCGGCGCAAAAATCAACAAAATCTCCTACTTCTAAAATATTGTTCGGACGTTTTATTTCGATTTCAGGTAACATTTTTATATAAAAATTGATTTTAAGAATATAAATTTATCTATTTTATACTCACACCAACAAAACACTGCATTCCATTCCCTTTCCCAAACTCTGTTAATTCATCTCCAGATGTTGCTGCTATTCCTATATTTTCTTTCTTCATCTTAAGCATTTTTGATAATGCATTTTTAATCTTTTCTATGTTCTCATCAATTTTTGGTTTCTTGCCCTCAAGCATTATCGCAACATTGCTTATTTCATAGTTTCTTTCCTTAACTTTATTAAGTATGAATTCCAGATATTTTTTGCTCTCGGTTACACCTTCTTTAAACATTTTGTCTGCATAAAATCCCAAAGATCTGTCTCCAATAGCAGTGCTTAAAGCATTAAACAAAGCATGCAATATTACATCACCATCCGAATTAGCTTCAAAACCATTTTTATCTGAAATTTTTACAGAACCAAGAATCAATGGTTTTTTACTCGTAAATCTATGAGAATCTTGGCCAATACCTATTTTTGAGGCATTAACCATCTTATTTGCATAAGCTAAATCATAAGGATCAGTAATTTTGATATTTTCTCTTGGGCAATAAACAATCTTTACGCTCCCCCCAACCCTTTCAACTAAACTAACATCATCTGTACCGTAAAACTTATCTGCATATGCCCTCTCAAAAGCCTTCTTTGCAAGAAAAAATTTCATTGCCTGTGGTGTCTGTATCTGCCACAACAATCTTCTGTCAATCGTTTGCTTTACAAAACCATCCTCTATGACCTTGATTGTGTCTTTTGCAGGAAAACCCACAACAGCTGCACCATATTTTTTTGTTGCAGAAATGCAATTATTTATTGTAGCTTCATCAACAAAAGGATTTACTGCATTATGGATTAATATTATATCGTCATTGTCTGCTTTTTCTATTGCTTTTATTCCATTATAAACAGAATCCTGCCTTTCTAAGCCACCATCAACAATTTTTATTATTTTGTCAAATTTATTTGATTTTACAATTGATTCGAATTTATTCCTGTCCTCAGGCCTAATAACCAATATTATTTTATTGATATTTTTACAGTTTTGAAATGTATTTAATGTATGATAAATAATTGGTTCTTTGTTTAATAAAAGAAAAAGTTTATTTATTCTTTTGTGCATCCTTTTTCCTTTTCCACCAGCAACGATGATTGCAATATTCATTTTATATAATTATAATTTATTTTAATGATTTTTTTATTTTAATTAATCGTTGTTTTATTTTTTTAATTGTTGAATTGTATTTTATTGTTTATATTGAATTTTATTGTTTATTGTGTAATCTCTATTTTATTTTCAATGATTTTTTGTGCTTCTTCTTTTATTTTTTTATCAACATCCAAAATTTGAGTTAAATCTGGATTTTTTATTACATTATGTTGTTTAATCATTTTATCAATAAGTTTTGGAATGTCTAAGAATTTTATTTTATTATCTAAAAATGCATAAACAACAATTTCATTAGCTGCATTTAATACGCATGGTATTGTTCCTCCAATTTTTCCAGCATCATAAGCATATTTTAAACATGGAAACAACTCAAAATTTGGTTTTTCAAAGCTTAGATTTTTTATTTCAGTTAGATTTAATTTTTTAATATTTAATGAAAGCCTTTTTGGGTAAATTAATGCATATTGTATAGGTAATTTCATATCAGGTAATGAAAGTTGGGCTAAAGTAGAACTATCTTTGAACTCCACCATTGAGTGGATTATACTTTGCGGATGTATCACAACTTTAATCTTCTCATAATCTATACCATATAACCAGTGAGTCTCAATTACTTCAAAGCCTTTGTTCATCAAAGTTGCACTATCTATTGTGATTTTATTGCCCATATTCCAAGTTGGATGATTTAAAGCATCTTTAACCGTTACATTTTCTAATTGTTCCTTTAAATAATCTTTAAATGGCCCTCCAGAAGCAGTAATAGTTATTTTATTAACAACGTCATTATATTCATTATTTTTTATTTCATTATTTAAATTATTATTTATATTTGAATCATTGTTAATTTCTTTATTGAGACATTGAAATATTGCACTATGTTCAGAATCTATTGGCATCAAACTTACATTATTTTTTCTAACTTCTTCCATTACTATTGAGCCAGCAGTTACTAGAGTTTCCTTATTTGCCAAAGCAATGTTTTTTTTATTTTTTATAGCTTCAATTGTAGGTTTAACACCAATAGAGCCAACAAGAGAATTTACTACCGTATCAACTTCATTTAAAGTTGCAATTTTTATTATACCATCAATGCCAGAATAAACATTAATATCAACATCTTTTTTTAATAAATCTGCTTTCTCATTATCCATAACCCCAACTGCTTCTGGTTTAAATTCAATAATCTGTTTTTTCAATAATTCAATATTTTTGTTAGTAGTTAATCCAACTATCTTAAACTCATCAGGATTATTTTTTACAATATCTAAAGTTTGGGTTCCAATACTACCAGTAGAGCCTAAAATAGACAGTTTTTTCATTTCCACCCCAGAATAAGAGTTATTATAGGCTATTTATAAGTATTATCATAATTTAAAAAAGAATAATAGTCCTATCTCTTATTCAAAACATCTATCTCTTTCAAAACAGTCTCAACAATCTTATCTTTCTCAACTTTCGCAACTATTTTTCCATCTTTGTATAATAAATTAGTACCTGCAGGACCACCAACAATTCCTATATCAGCTTTTTTGCTTTCTCCAGGTCCATTGACAACACATCCCATTATTGCGACATGTATTGATTTCTTAATGTTCTCTGTTTTATTCTCTATTTCCTCAACCATTTTTATTACATCAACATGGGTTCTTGCGCATGTAGGGCATGAAGTTACCTCAACACCATCTTTCCTCAATCCTAAAGACCTTAATATTTGTTTTCCAACCTTAACCTCTTCCTTAGGATCTTCTGAAAGAGAAACCCTAATTGTATCTCCAATGCCTTCTGAAAGCAATATACCCATTCCCATTGATGATTTTATTGCTCCTGGAATCTTGCTTCCAGCTTCAGTTACTCCTAAATGCAAAGGATAATCAGTTTTCTCAGCAAATAACCTATAAGCTTGCACCATTCTTGTAACATCTGACGCTTTTAAGGAAACAACAGTATCATAGAAATCAAGATCTTCAAGAATTTTTAAATGATTCAAAGCACTTTCCACCATAGCCTCTGGAGCGTAACCATATTTTTCAAATAATGGTTTTTCTAAAGAGCCTAAATTAACTCCTACACGCATAGGAATGTTATTATCTTTTGCAGCATTAACAACTAACTTTACTTTTTCCTCATTACCAATATTTCCGGGATTAATTCTCAACTTATCAACATATTTAGCAGCTTCTAAAGCTATTCTATAATCAAAATGAATATCAACCACTAAAGGAATATTTATATTTGCTTTTATCTCTTTTAATGCATTAGCAGCTTCCATTGTCGGTGCAGAAACCCTTATTATCTCACAACCAACATCTTCTAAATCATGAATCTGCTTAACTGTTGCATTAACGTCAGTAGTATCTGTTGTAGTCATCGATTGTATAGGAATAGGAGCATCTCCACCTATAAACAATTTTCCTACTTTAACTTTCCTAGATTTTCTTCTTCGAATCATTTTTAATTGTTCATAAAGTTTGAAAAACTTTTGAACTAGAGAAAATTTCACTATTATTAAATTTATGAATTTTCTCGTTAATTTGACTTATTGGATTTTTATTAATGAAGAAAAGAACATAAAACACTTTAAAAATATATTGATTCTATCTTAAATCCAAAATTGGTTTCCTTCCCATAAAACCAGTATCTACTTCATGCCAGAACTTTATGTTTTTCTCTCCTAACTTCCAGCACAAGAATATATCTCTTCCCTCAAACTTATGATAAAAATCTATAAGTCCTGTTTCAAGATCTTTTATCAAACATCCCATATCCTCTAACTGTTCTATATTTGAATAAAATTCATAAGAAAGTTTGTGGAATTGTTTATTTGATTTAGTTATTCTCCTTAAATTACTATAATCATCATAAACCTCAATCTCTATTGAGCTTAATAATTCAAGTGCCTTATTCAATCTTATAGTTCTTCTCAAAATTTTTTCTATTTGAGGTAATAATTCCTCTGCTCCCTCGATTTCAAAATATTTCTTCGAAAATTCCTGTTTCTCAATATTAATCTTGGTCATCCTTAAATAAAAATTTAATTTGTTCTTTATAAATTTTTTGAATAAGTATTTAAATCAACAAAATTCAAAACTAGAAATGAAGCACACATTGAGTATAACTTTTTTATTGG